>JADKKB010000003.1 GCA_016720705.1 Chloracidobacterium sp.
TGGCTGAGTGTCTTAAGATATTTCCATATGGGAAGCAATGCACCGCTGAGAATATGGACGGTTCTGTCTTCAAAGGCAGGAATCTTATTCTCCTCTTTGATCCACCAGTCTTCTGCTCTGGTCTTCGGGACTACGCGATACCGTTGATTCAACTCGCTCTCGCGTAAATACGCTACATTACTTGCGGCCGGAAGCTTCGTGATAGAGAACATGCGAGACCGTTCTCCTGATTCCAGGATCAGTATGGGATAAAGTTCTTCTCACCGATATGAACTGATCCGTCTCGCCGGTCCTGATAGAACTGGGTGTATCACTGGCGCATGTCGGTATCTTAGCCCGGAGTCGTTGCGACTTTAAGTTCTAATTTGTAATAAACAGTCTTTGCTCCGGTCAGAGGATCTGGGTTAAGAACCTGGGGCGATCCCGAGATGACGACTGACATCGCTTTCAGGTCTTCCATTCCATCCCCGAGTTTTCCTTTCTGCTTTAGATATTCGATCGTTTCGAGGAATGTTGAATAGAAGTAGTCGAAACCCGTTCTGCCGGTCCCACCTCAAGCGAAAGCAGCCTGTTGAAGAATCGAGGGATATTCGTCTTCTCGCTGTCAGGGGGAAATGCTCGTCGCCATCGACCGTTTTAACAAGCCCCATATCTCTCAGCGCCTGTTTCGGATAATCAGGCCCCTCGATCTCCCGGCCTCTCATGATGCCGGTGAGCACAGCACTTAACGCCAAAGCGCCCTTCTCGCGATTCAAGATTATGTTTATCAGGTTACCCGCTTTTTCGGCGGCGGTCACCCTTTGTAAGGGCTCCCACATATTGCCAAACCTTCAAAGCATGGATTGAGGAGAACCTTTTTCTCGCCCCTCCGAGTTCAGTGAAGACTGAGATAGACTGGTGGTACCCTTACAGGCCCGTCCGATGTAATACTTGAAGTCCTGGATCTGCTTATCAGCGGACCATTTCAATTCGGCTGCGATATGAAGCCGTCTCTGCTGGTTTCCGACAGATTTGCCTGCATGAAGACTGTCGCCGGTCGATGCCACCTCGGGCAGCATCACGGCAATCCTCTTATGCACCGTTCTGAAAGGCGTTCTTTTCGTGAGGAGTTGATAAGTTTCGAAGGGACACCATTGACTTGTCGCGGACGATACTCCGTGTACCATTCGCCGTCCGGATCAGGCGTTTCTCCTTTCTGCCGGTCATCTCCGCAATATTCTCTGACGTAGTTTACGATTTGAGTCAAGCGGATGTTCGGGAACCTCAAGTATTGATAGCTTATCCAATAGCTCGGCTCCCCTTGGCTGGGGACTGCACGGCTCTCAACCTGGTCACCATTGGCGTCTAGAGAGGGATGTATTCTATGGTTCCCTTCTGCTGGATTGGTTCTTTCCGCGGGGAAACACGCGGTCGGAAACAATTTGAGACAGAGTCAAGTAAGAGTTTCTCTCGGACTGAAATCGAGGCTGTCGGTAAAACTGCTTCCTGATCCGCCGCACGCTCTATTTGCTTCTTGGTCTGGCTCTCACCCGTGCCCGTTATCGACACCACGATAGACTCTTTTCTGCCGAGGGGCATCCTCACGATCTCATGGATCAGCGTCGGAACCTTAAATACCGTGATCAGATTGCGAAAGCAGCGTTGATGCTCCGCCCAGAACTGATTGTTTGCTACTTCGGGTAGCTTTTTCCCGGATTTAGTTAGATCCAGGGACTCGATGGATAACTGAAAGACTTCCTGCCAGCCCTGGGCCATGTTGTCGTGCATCCTTCGTTGTCCGCTGGGGTGAGTTTATGAATCACCTCGCGGAACTCGACCGACAGGCCGGATTCTGGATCGATTCCCATACTCAGATTGCCCGCATGGGTATCCGATCCCATCGCATAAGATCCCGGCAGGACCATCTCTCTAAAGCCCGACGCCTCCGGATTCGATCTCTTATGCAAACTGCTCGAAGCTGTCGGAAAGGTGGTCCTGCTCCCCAAAGCCCAAGGCGCGACATATAGGCAGATGTCGCACTTCCCCTGCCGACGTCGCGGAAGAGGTAGACCACTCTCATCCGGGAAACCTCAGGATTCTGGATCTCAAGGACAACTGCTTCTCGATCCGTCGATTTACCGCGGTCGTCAGCAAAAGCGTGCTAGCCTTATGCCCTTCATCCAGAATCCACGACGCCGCTTAGGCCAAGCCAACGGGTTATCTGATCGAGCCGTTTATTTGGCCCTTTTTCAGTCTGGCGATTAGCGATCGATATGTACGAAAACAATTCCGTCCTGAATATCTATCTCACGGTCGGTTGGAAAGGTGCTGATCAAGCGAGTCCGGCGCAACCAGCTAAATTCCCAGGAAACTCATCGGAGACAGCTTCGATCGGGTCGGTTTTACAAAAGCCCGACGGACCACCGCCGTCTCTGGAACCAGTTGTCCAGAATGACTCCCGCAAGCGTCGCCGTCTTGCCGGTTCCAGTTCCGTCGCCGATGCTTATACCCGCACGCGAAACCGTCCGCAAGACGCTGCTCGCCGCCTGTCCCGCATAAATGATCCTCTCAATTGCATTGCCAGCTTTCCGGTCTCCGACAGGTCTCCTTTGGAAGCCGTGGCCGGTAACGAAGCCCGGTGGCAGTTCCAACGATAGCGAAGACCTGGAGGTTTCAGCAATCACTCCCGGATGTGGCAGTCCCCGATAATAAATCGCAGAGGAATAAATGTTTATGTCTAGATCGGGTTGAATGATGCTCTACGGTTGGGGTCGTATTGCTCGAAGTAAGTACCAACAGAAAGTCCTTCCGAACCCCGTTCTTGAATGAGATACATTACTTTTTCACATTGGTCAAAAACGGAGATTCAATGAAATGGATTGTTCGAAGGCATCCTCGGTCGGCTAGAGCAACCGCTATGCGGAGCCGCTCCGATTTGCGAACTGGGCGGCGTATCGATCTTGCTCGACTTTGTACCTAGAATGAGCGTCGTCTTGACGCTCGTGCCGTTGCTGTAGAACTCCCGCCCCAAGCAGTTCTACGAGACGCTTTACTTGTACTTCAGGGGAAAGATATTCCCAAAACCTATTTCCACTGTAGAGGGATCTCGGAGAGCCGCTCTCACCAAGTATCACCGCGAATCGCCCACCTTCTTTAGCCTTCGTAAGGCTGATTCGATATGACGAAAACCGAAGTCGAGGCTGTTATTTTCTTGCAGCCGCCAGTCGAAGAGAATGGCGGATTAGCGAAGAACTTGATGTCAGGAGTAGAAATACGGAAGAAGATCGTCGATGAACTCTGCATCGAAGAATATGGCTTGAACCCCAACTATAAGCCGAGCCTCTCCTCCTTGGAGTCCGATCATTAGCTATCACTTTGGCTCAGCTGCAAACGCCCATACAGCGAGACAACCGGTACCACAGGAAGGTTCGACGCACTGTCTCACTTGTTAAGGTTCAAAGATAAGCGGTTAGATACGCAATAGTAACTGGAGTGGAGAACTATTTGATAGGTGATCTGTGTTTCGCCCCATGAGTCTGCGTCGGAAGCCTTTTTGTAAAGGTCTTAAGACAGTCAGAAACTCCTTCGATCGGATCCTCTGATGCAGTAAGTCGACCTCCGTACTTTGTCTGAATGAGTGGGTTCAGCACGGTTTCCAGCTATCTCGTGATAGAACGCAGGCATCGACTTTGTAATCAAGCCCACCACATCCTTTGCAGATATCAATAAGTTCCTTGTTGGAGATCTTTCGGTCGCTGTCAACAATCCCTGCAACTTGTTTCGATAAGATCTCTGAATGAGGTTCCAGAAGTGCTTGGTTAGCTCGCTCATGACGCAAACTGTCAGCCGCTAATTTCCTATGGCAAGATTTCCAGCAGAAGATGGCTAGCCTCGTCGAAACATTCAGGAGTCATGACCCAAGCCAATCCCGAGACTTCCAGATATTTAAAGAGGAGGTTCCCACGGTCGGCGCATCGTCGATACCTTTGAAACGTCTATCCCACGCGAAAATTTTTGTAGGTTTGTCGCAGGATAAGACACTGCTCCCGCTTGCGTAATGCGATCAGTGAGCCATTGCTCTCGCTTTACATGTGGATTAGTGAAGCAATCTGCATCGAGTAAATTTCCAGGATCTTTTGCCGTGCCATACGCTTGATTTCCCGATGCGAGGTTGCAACTCCGCCACTCCGCGACGACATATCGATCCGGCAGGAAGTGCTGGGCCGCCGCGGCACTGAGGACACCTTCGGTAACCAGTACCATCTTGGTCGTCCTCGAAACCTACGGGGGCCTTCGTGATGAAGCGGCGTGCCAGAACCACATCCTTGACGCTTTCCGATCGACGACGGCCGTGATACTTTCGGGCGTATTCTTAGTCTCAATGCTTTCATCTGGCAAGCCTGGATCAATCCATTCAGATCTAAGAATCCGGAATCAGAGAAGATCGTCGTTATGAGTCGAAGTCACTGCCCAGTGTTGATCTTCCATTCAGTTCCTCGTAAAATCCTGGAACACCTTTGAAATCTGGAATAGCTCCTTCTTTTGCGAGTAACTCGATAAGCGATCGAACCCCAACCGATCCCTTTCGGTAGCCAATTTGGGAAGTATTCCGCAGCGTCTGACCCCCCCCCCTAACTCTATACAGCCATTCACGTTACCATAAATTCGTATACTTTTTTTCAGGTAATGGCGATGGCACATGGAGTCTCCGGTAGACCTTATCCCTGATTTCGACAGGCTAGGAAGCCGATTTTGAGCGTGATAGTTGTCTTTTGTGGCGGGGGTATACCCGGCTCAGGATGGAGCTTCGACCTATGGTAATGAAGATCCCCAACCTTTGCTGCTAAGTCTGTGGGCGTTTTTCGCGGAACGGGCACAGAATGCGATGTTGTGATCTTCCAATTAAATTGCTGCACCAGTCCGGTTTTCCGCAAATTCGGCACGGAGACCTTCTCGATACTCGCTGGTATCCAGTCATCATCACTTTTCCAGCTTTTCCTGCCGCTTCTTTGTTATTTTGTAGCTGCGTCTTCTTTTACGCCTAGGATAGGAGAATTGACCTTGATGGGATCCCAACATCATGGCGTATCGAGATACTCATCTACTGCTTTACGGCTGAGTAAATGCAGAAAATCTTTTGGGGAAAAGCCCCATCCCCTACCGTGCCCATATACCTTAGCAAGTACTTGCTGTTCAACTGTTTGGCCAATATTCCCACCAACACTCCCGTAGGAAAAAGGAATGCCTCGCTGGATAAAGATGGGATTCGAAATCGCTTGTATTCAAAGTTTGGGCCGGGTTCGGCAATTGGGGGCCTTTCAGCTCCTATACCACTACAATCTTGCCGGAACAAGTGCCGGGAGAAATATGGGTAATGGTTCCTCCGGAGAAATGAAACCCGAGAAACCGGTTATAACGGCCCCAGTCGAACAAAACGAGGCTCGACAAACAGATCGTGGATGAAAAAAGGCTATCGGATCGTCACAGTCGAAAGAGCGGTGCTAGAGGCTCTAAGTTCATAACAAAGATCGGTGAACGAACGGCGGTCAAGGCCGCCGCAGAGAGGCTCTCGCCACAAGAAAACTCTGGAGACAAAGCTCGTAAAAAGCAGCAAAGAACTTGGGCTTGAATCACGTACTCGCCAAACATCTGGAGATCATCTTGCCCATGACCAAGGAGCAGGTGGTTCCGTAAGACTAAACTCAATAACCTAGGTAAATGCAGACCGTTCCATCATTTATTTCCCGCTTCAAGTTTGGCTAGTCCACTGATTATTTCGGTCCAGGTTGGAGGCGATCGAAATATCATCGGCTGCATTGCAAGAAAATCTTTATGTGTCTGTGGCCTTGGTCCGTTGGCAAAAAGCCGGAACGAACCGGCTTTGCCGCCAAAAGTCGTATCGCCCATGACGAACGATAGAATCGCTCCTTGAATCTCACGACATCGGCTAGTAAATCCAGATCGGCGAGAGCTTTATCTTTCTGAAAGGACTGGCCGAGGAGGGCGAAACAGATCGTATTAATGTCGGAATACCCTTTAGGCGATGTCGGTTTTTCTATGTGCTTGCTAGTGTGGTGAATTGTTGCTTTCTCCCAGAAAGTCCTCTCAGCCGTATTGGTGGTTACGACACATTTGGGATCCTGAAAACTTCAGGAAATTCCTCTGCGGCAAATGGTGTGATCTCACCTGCCTTATTGACGGGACCCAAGATGCTAATGGCCCAGATCTCAAGCATGATCGCCGGTCGAAGACTCCTGCTTCTGATCCAGAAGGATAGGTATTATCGATAATCTGCCCGTCAGTTTCCCTGATTTCCCGGCAGACCGACGGACACACTGCGAGTAGTCCCGAGACCTTCAACAAGGAATCTCTGATGTATTCTTTCGCCCGCTCGTTGAACTCCTTACTGAATTTGTCCAGTTTTGAGGCAGATGGTTTTTCATTGCCAGGGGGTCCTCGCCATCTTTGCCATATCCAAGCAATCCCGAGTCAATGATCAAATCGATATCTTCGGAAAATCGATCAATAACACCATAGACCTTTGGAGAGATGTTCCCTCGAAGACGAGATACCGCGAAAGCTCTTGATTCAAAGAGCTTTTTCAATACCCAACATACCCAGGTCCCTTTTCCGTGATGGCCGGCAGAACTCCGCCGGAGAGCGGACTCTTCGAATAATTCATTGCTCATTTGAGGGTAAGAGGGCAACTTTATCCATCCGTATCGTCCCCCGTGGATATGCCTTCCCGTGCAGATCTCCTTTATCTCGGCATAAACCCAACCGTGATGCGTTCGGCATCCTTTAGAACCTTTGATAATTTGTTTGGGCCCAGCCATACGTGAATCGTTCCCCGCACATCGCTCGTGATCCCTTTCTGACCAAGGGCCTTGATGGCCTGCACAACGATCCCCGTTTCTTCCATTCGAAAACCAGTCTCTTTCAGAGCGGTCTTCTCGAATCGTAAGCGGTCTGCCAATCGTGTACCTCGATCGGACCGTTTGAATAGTAAACATATTGACTGGGGACTTGAGTTGAAAGGCCAATCAGGCTCAATGCCGCCGCCGATCCGGCCTGGATTGACCATCCGAACTTTCTTGCAAGAGCTAATGAGACTGGTGGATATCGGGGCCGAGTTGCTGATTTCAGAAAGTCACTAAATCGCGGGTAGTCATAAAGTCCTCGAATTACGCGTCGAATAGTCCCCGCGCGTTGGTTAGGCGGATCAAGGCAACATCGACTGCCTTTGCGGCTGCCTAGATGCAGAAAATCTTTGAGGAAAGACCCAACCCCTCCATGGCCATAGACCCTCGGCAAGTACCTAATGTCCAACTGTTTGGCCCATATTCAACCCAACACTCCTGTAGGAAAATACTATGTTTTTCCTACTAAGACAAGGGTGGGGAATCTCAATTAACCTCAAACACCATACCGGGCCGTAACTCGCACTAAAGTCGCTTTAAGTAAAACCGATCAGAGACAAAAGTCAGCATGCCCACAACTGTAATAACCTGGAAATAGTGTACGCAGGCCGTCAAGCCCTAGGTTAACAGGTCGCGAGAATTCAGTACTTTGGCTTCATCTCTTCCAAGCGCCGATCCATATCCCTGAAGAACCCCGTAACGACGGTTGAAACCATTCTCAGTCGGGCAGCCTCCATCGCCGCTGTTTGGATTTATCGACGCCGCCTCACTGCGGCCGTCAAAGTTTAGTTGATTTGATGCCTTCTCCATGTCAGCCGAGCGGCGGATTCCTGAGAGCTGGATTCCGGCACCTTGTCTGGTGCTTGACGAAGCGATCGAACCGCCGGTATTGAAAGCCTGCTTGCTTTGTGAAGCCTGAGTTTCGAGAGCTTGGTTGATCTCACCTTGATAGACATTGCTTGCCTCCACCTTCGTGTCCGCGACAATGCCGGTGTTGTTGTTTTGAAGGGTGACGTTAGTGCGGGTCGTAGAGTCCATCTGCTTGTTCACTTCTTGAATAGGGTGCTTATTTCTCGACCAGTCGAAGAGTTCCTGCCCCGTGCGAATCGGAACCGAAGTTCCGGCGATCGAGGAGCCACCGGGCGTGAATTCGTACGTCTTCATTCCAAATCGCTCAAGGTTGCCCTGACCGCGCAGTTCGACTTCCTTCATTCCGTCGATCGTTCGAGCCTCCTTAGTGCCCTGGGCTTCGGCAAGAGTTCCGGCGATCTCGCGCTTAGTTGCCGCTGCACTGCTGCTCAGACCGTAGTTCTTGCTCGCCTCGGCAAGCAATGTCTGCGTTACCTGATTTGCTCGGATCTGTCCCAAACTAGTGGTAAGGCCGCCTTCGACTCCGGCAACGGACGAGACCAAACGAGCGTCCGTTGATTGGTTAGCGGCTTCCAGGGATTTTCTGGCGGCCGTCTGCTCCGCATTGTAGATGCCCTGAATTTGGGTGTTTTCGGCCTGTCGATTGATGGCGGCCCCTGCAACTAGTCCGTACGTCTCAAGCGCAGTTCCCGATGCTCGAAAGCATCCAGCCCATCGAGATCTGAGAAACACCTTCATAGACCTGTCCTCGCAGAACTCTGTAACTGAGCCACGGAACGAGAATGAAACAGAGGCTGGAAACGAAGAACAATGCGGTGACGATCAGAGCACTTGAAGCCGGATCATAAGCACCGTTGGTTATGATCTTCGCGGTTACGGGATCAAGAGAAAATGTACTCTCACCGTTGTAGATAGAAAGTGCAAGAACGCCGAGGCCATAGCAAACATAGAGGGTTACTTCCTTTACTATCGGAAATGCGAGCGCAAATGTCGCAACGCCCCAACAGAACGGATAGAACATCTGAGCCGCAAACTTCTCGTCGAATCCAAAAGCGGCGAGCACGGGCGCGGCGAGTTTCAGTCCTATCAAAATAAATAGCCCCGCGATCGCCAAAAAGAGTCCGCCGAACTTGATGATGTTTTGGCCGATCACCATAAAGGTGAACATTTTGGGGAGATTCCACCCAAGGATATAAAGTTCACCGGTAATGTCCTTTACGGTCGATTCCTTATCCATGATGATGCCGACAAGTCCGGGCTCACCGTTCGGAAGACGTTCAGCAAGCAGTGCGTTAGGATCCTCGACGGCAAAATTTGCTTTCACATACTTTTTCATCTTGTCGTCAAATTCTGTGACTAGTGAACGGTTGTAAGCCCGGACAGGTCGAGCGAAAAACTTGCCGGTTATCGTCAGACCGTCGATGATGAACGGGCTCGCTCCGATCAATACCATGAAAATGATCGAACGGATAGCCCACGCAACGAGTTGCTCGGGTCCAAGGCCTCGGTTGTCATGGAACCTGCGAATAAAAGCGAAGATCAACACAAAACTCGCGATGATCCACGCGAGAAACATAAGGATCGGCATGAGCGGCTTTATGATGGTATTGAGAACGGATTGAAATAGCCATTCCTGTCCAGTCCGCATGAGATTCTTGATCTGTTCGCTGAAACTCGGTGCAGGAGGTTTCGGCGGAACGACCGGGCCGGGAGAAGGACTCGCTACCGGGTTCGCGGGGTATCTGTTCTCGAATTCGCGAAGTGCCGGTGCCGGACTTCCATCGAGCGGCGGCATAAACGGAGAATCCGAGTTGATCGTCATTATGAGGTCATTCGCCGTCACAGGCTGCCCGTTCATCGTTCCTACCGGAGTCTGGCCCTCGACACGAGGAGGGCGCGGCCGGGTTTGCCCGGCCGCTGTATTGGCGAGGAGGTATGGCGAGACGAGGTAGGCGAGAACGAATAGAGCTGTCGCTAAAGCGTGACGAAATGGAGTCGCGTTTCTCATGGCTTTGTTTGTTTTATTTTTTAGATGTGATCGTTTTGGCGATTATGGAAGCGGGCTTTCATAGACATCGTCATTCCATACTTCATAGCGTTCGAGTTCGCGAAGAAACTCGTCCGAGGCTCGTGTGATCCCAGTCATCATCTCAGTGCTTCGGCGAATTTCTTTTCCGAATTCTGTCATCTGTTCGATCTTGAGCCCGTAGGCAATAAATTTTGCCTGTATCTTCGCTTCAAGCTCGCGCAGCTGTCCTTCAACCGTTGATATGCGGAGATTGATCGCGAGCATCTGGTCTATTAGAGACTGAACGCCATCCCGATTGGCGGCGGGATTAGCTTCTATCGCTCGGGTTTCATCGGCGATCTTCTCGCGTTCCTCATAAAGCTTTGCTAGATCGAGAAGCATGTTTTCACGGTCAAAGAGCATCCGTTCGAGTTCAGAATCGAGCTTCGCAAGGCGTTCGAGATTCTTGAGGTGGGCATCGGCGGTTCGTCCGATCGAATGCCGTAGAAAATCATCAAGGTCACGCTTGTTTGCGTCCATATCGAAGATGCCGTTCTTAAGGCGTCTTGCAATATTGACGACAGAATGAATTTGGCTGGTTATAGTCGCCTCGATTCGCTTCTTCAGCTCGAAGGTCCCGCGAATCAGGCGGCCGATCGTTGCGTAGGTCGTAATAAGCTGCTTGTGCCGCATGACCTGCTCTTCAACCTTCCCGAGAATTCCTCGGAGATTCGTTACGCTTTCAACCATCTTTTCGTACTGCTTGACCGCTTGCTCATAGGTATCGATATAGTGGTTGATGGTCTCAAGCCACCTAGCCGCCTCCTCGACTCTCTTCTCCACTTGGAGAACATATTGCGACGGATCGAACACCGTCCACTGTGCCCGGGCCGGGCGAACGTCGATCCCGATGAAGATCGAAGAAAGAACTACTCCGAGAACGATCTGTCTTATTGTTTCGTTACTTCCGATCATGCTGATACCTCCAAACCGTTCAATTCATTCAGGTCAAAAGAAGATATTTCCGTGAGTCCGACTGCGGTCAATCCGCTCGGGTACTTTGAGGCCAGCCAGGACACGACGATCTCAGGCGGCAGGTCGGGCCGAATATTCTCGACAAGTCTTCGCGCATTCGCTTCGTTCGTGTCGTTAGTGTTGGCCCAGAGCATTGCGGGCGAAAGACGGATCTCGGCCATCTGGACGATCTTGTCCGCTCCGCTGCCGATGACGAAAACCCACTGGGTGTATCTTCCGTATTGGTTTCTGATCGCACGGATCGCTGCAACTGTCTCAGGTGCCAGTTCGCAGTCAGCGGCCAAGCGGTCGAAGCCGCCGATCTGTTTGCCGATCATCTTTACGCCGGAGTTTTTACGAGGTCTATACCGATCTCATTCGGCCGCTCTGACGTTCCGGTAAAATGCTCGTAAGCCTGCGAGAATAGGACGGTAACAAGACCTTCTTTACGGCCGGTCACTGATGCCTCGGCAATGAGTTCCTGAATCGCCGGAAAGTGTTTGTTGATCTCGCGCATTTCGTCGCAAAGGAATAGGATCGGCGTCTTTTGCTTCCGCTCGTCTTCTTCGCCTATCTCCTGCATGATCTGGGCGCTTATTCTGAATCCGACGCTCTCACGGATCTTTTCGTCGAGGCCGCTAATTCCGGAGAGCTCGAAAACGTCGAACATTGATGGAACGTCATAATCCGGATGGGTTGGCGAGTTAAGCCACGGGTCTTTTCGGTGAACATTTAGTTTCAAGTAAAGCTCGCTCGCCTGGCCCTGTTGGGCAGGCTCCCAGTGATAGGTCTTTAGAACATCCAGAAAATGCCCAAGCGTTGGCTGGAATTTCGGCCGGCCGTCTCCGTTGCGGGCCAGCGACATCTTATAAACCTCATCGATAACAGTGGCGGCAATAGCACTCGTGATCGCATCTGTCCTTGCCGTCTTGCTAAGAATGAGGATGTCCGCGAGCACCATTGAAAGCTGACGTTTGGTGGGTCGAATTCCTTTTTCGATACCCGGATAGTTCCAGATATTGATCGGTTTAGGATCGGCTTCGCTGAACTCGATATGACGGCCGCCGAAAAGCCGACATATGGGCTTGAACGAATGCCGGTAGTCCATCACCCGAACCTTTACGTTGCCGCGATGCGCCCTGATATCCGTGATCAGCATCGAAGCCAGGAATGATTTGCCTTCACCTGACGCTGCGGTGACGATGACTGTCGGAGACTTTATAAGAGCGCGGTCGTAAAGATCGAGGCCGAACATCTGGCCATTCGGAGTTGTAAAGATGCTGTGCGGCCGGCGGCTTCCCCGCCAACTAGTTTCGGTCGGGACAAATGATATTACCGAGTCAGCCGTCTCCGTGAGTTCCTGTCCTGTTGGCCTCCAGGAAAGCTCACCAGCAAGCATTCGCGGATATATCGCTCGCTGCCTCACTGCGTCTTCCCTTACAGCATCAGCTCCGATCTTTTTTCGGATCGCTGAAACAACCGCGTCACACCGGTCGTCAAGGATCTCAAGCTGCCGCCGTGCCTCCTTTGTTCCTTTCGACCGACCGGCAAACACTATGACGTTCAAGCGAAGATTACAGATCTCTTCATTGTCGCCTTCGACCTGTTCCAGAAGGTTCTCAAGGTCGGCCTTGATCACGACCGCGTCCTTCTTGAGATTTCTGAAACCGAGCCAGGTGTTGCGACTGCCTTCGATCCGGTCGATGCGTTTTTGAAGGTCTTTTCTTGGCCACTTGCTTTTCAGTCGTCATCAGATCAACGACGATCTCGTGCGGAAATGCCAAAGCCCTCGTCGCAGTCAGATAGCGCATGATATCGGCGGTCACAAAGCCATTTGGGAGTGTTTTCAGACTGACAAGACTCACAGGCGTACCGCTGTGCCGCACATACTGCTCGCGGGTGCTCTCGATATTCGTGCTGCAAAGATATCGCCTCAGATCGACGCAATCTGAGTTTGTAAGATTAGGGAATGAATCGTGCTCACGGCGATGGCTTGTAAAAAGCGATTCGAAGATCTCGGTCCGGTTCATCTCTCGAAGCTGTAGATTTCGCGGAAAGTTAGCTTCGAATGACTGAAAGACCCGTGAGGCTTTGAGTTTGCACGCGGCTTCACTTTGCACCTCTCTCACCACCATCAATTCACTTTCGCGATTTCTTATCCTTACAAGGGGAGATCGGAGTAGTCTTGCGATTCCGTATTCCTTTGCATCCTTTACAAGCGATGGCAGGAGAGACGACAACACGCCCTTATCGTTCGGGTCTCTAACCGGAACGCGAATCCAGACAGTAGCGGTCTGGCGCATAACTTCGCCTGATCTGATCGCTTCTTCATGGAGCGAAAGATTGGTTGCGTGGAGAACCCCGGCTACCGGATCGGATGTCGCTGAATCTCGTGATGACAGATGGTCGCGAAGTACCTCACCCGTATCCAGTGAATTTAGGAACCTAAACTGAATGATCGTGTTCTTCGGTTTCTCGAATTTCAGGATGGTTTTCAGTTCCTCGATCCGTTGTTCAGTGACGTTTCCGTCGATGTAAAGGCTATTCGCGGGTTCGAAAATATATGCCTTTCCGAAACTGCCGTCCTTGTAGCGGATGATATTTCCATCAAGTCCGGCTATCTCGGTTGGAAATAACCGCCCTATCTGCTCGGTCGGTAATTGAGATTTCTCGCGGCTCCGTTTGAGCAAGTCCTTCGGGCGACTTCTGTGAAACTTAAGAGCAGGCAAGATTCTCAAGCCTGCTGTAAGACCGAGTCCCACGGAAAGAAGCCCTCCGAAGAATGAAATGGCGATCTGTGTGAATGATAGGTTTGCTGTGTCCATGTTTATTTCCTGTGGGGTGCTTTCCAATCGGCTGGTTTTAGATCCCCTCGCAAAGGCGGTCGAAAGGCCGCCCATCTGTCTATCTCGGCGTCGAACTTCTGAGAAAGCCAATAGGTAGGCTTGCTCAGTCGCAGGTAGTTAAAGACTCCCAGAAGAATCAGAAACACGAGCAGTCCCAGCGGAAAGCCGAGCGGTACATAGCCGACCCACAGACCTAAAACGAACGGAACGAGATAAGCGATACCTGTGGGGATCAAGATAAACTTCCAGTCGGTCGAATAGACTCCGAACCGTTTCAGGCCGCGAAAAACATTAGGCCGCGTTGCGCGTCTTCTCATCTGGCTGCCTCCTAAAAATTGGTATCGACTCCGACACTGCGGCCTTGAGCAAGCTGCCAGAACACCGCGACGATCGTTCCGAAGGCAAACGAAAGAAGCGAACCGAACGCCTGATTGCCCCATTCCTTTCCGGTCATCTTGTTGTAGATCGACCAGGCTACGCCGACCGCTCCAAGACAAAACAGAATGATCGCCATGAGTTTGAGCGATTCGCGGATGATGTTGGAGAGGTTGCTCGCGTCGCCGGTGAAGATCGGGCCTTGGGCCGAACTTTGCAAGGGTCGTGCCGCTCGGCGAAAGATGTCGCTGGCACATCGGTTGCCATAACCGACAACATGAAAAAACGAACCATCTACTGGATCACATTTTTATCAGTGCTTGGCTTTGTATTTCCTCTGACAGTTGCCTCTCAGGAAACACAAACAATTTCCCGGACTTCACTCGCCCGAATGGACGTGCTCTCAAGAGCAAGATTGTTCGAGCCGACCCTCGAAAAAGCGGCAAGAAGTGAAGGTGTCGATCCTTTAATTCTGTGGACGATCGCCTATAACGAAACTCGCTTCCGGCCCTGGCTGACCAGCCCGAAGAATGCTCAGGGGCTTATGCAGTTCATGCCAGCGACGGCAGCCCGATTTGGATTAGCCAATCCGTATGAACCGACATCCTCACTACTCGCGGCAGCCAAGTACGTGAAGTATCTGGGACGCTTGTTTGATGGGAAACTCGAGTCTGTTTTGGCAGCCTATAACGCTGGCGAAGGGACTGTTTCGGCCTACCTTCATGGCCGCGAATTAATGGTAAATAGAAGAGTTATCAATGCTTCAAAGAGACGGATGGTCAACGGTGTCCCGCCCTTCAAAGAGACTATTGGATATGTGACGCAAGGCGTGGAGGTTTATCGATGGCTTCAGCGGCAAGGACGGCTTGGCGTGCCTACAATTACATTCAGACCCGAACAAAACGCTCGAAAAGAAGGGCTGGCAAAAATAGTTGAGGTTAAAGAAAGTCAAGCTATATCGGTGTTCTATGATCCGCGAACCGGTAAACGAAGCGTTATGTCTTCCAGCAATTTGAACCGCCTTCCACAACTTGATTTCGGCCCCGTGATCGTTAACCCGGCACTTCCGTCAAATTCAACTCCACTCGCCCGGTCAACCTTTGCGGGCAAACTCCAAATCTCAGAGCCAAGCAAGTAGTCGGCGAATTTTCGGGTCAATCGTGGACGACTTTCGCACCGTTCGGCAAATTTTTCTACCGGTCACGAATGCTGTAAGAGCGAACCCGCAAAAGTTTGGCTATTTCGCGTTTGGCACTGGTTTTGCCATTAGCTCTACCGAGACATAAATCCTATGAAAGCAAATGAAACCAAAATCGAATCACCTGATGCATTGAGCACGGATGCTGATGCCCTTACATATCTCACCCGCGATCCGGACGACATCGTAACCATCGCCTCTCTCCTGAAGATCCTCGGCGTGTTGTTGTTTGCCCTTGTGCTTAGCGGCTGCGTAAATATGTTTCTGATCTTCAGAAAGGCTGATCGTATCGTCGTTGATAAATCCAGTGGGCGAGTTGTAGAGCTAAACAACCGCGACTACGGCTCAACGGAAACTGTCAGCATCGAACCGGATGCCCCAACATCGACGGACAAAAAGTATCTTGTAAAAGAATTTCTTACCGCCCTCTACGAAGTCGAACAAACGACGCGTGAGGCACAAGTCAACAAACTGCTCCGAATGCTCGACCCCGACCTCTCGATGGCGATGGCCACTCGACTAAAGCAGAATGGTGTCCTTGCTTCCGAAAAGACAGAAAGCGTGAATTCTTCCTGGGAACTTCAAGATCTGTCGGTGGATGAAAGCGATCCCTACATTCTCCGTGCGATCGGCACGCGAAAGATACGACGCAAAGCCTCAGGCCAGGACGTGGAAGAGGCCGTTCAGCTCAAATGCAAATTCCTTCTAAAAGACAGTCCGTCAGCACCGATACGCAATGACAACAACCTGAGAACGGGATTCACGATCCTTCGCTTTCGGGTCGAACCCGTAAATGGGAAGACTGTCTCGCCTATAACGCTCATCGGAGATGCTGAGGAAACATCTCCACAAAATCAACCCGGAAGTTGGTGGGAGTCGCACTTGTGGCAGTCGCAGTGATTTCCGGAAATGCTGAGGCTCAGACTCGAAAGTCCGGAAACAAACCGAAACCAAAGAAAGTTGTCCGGCCCCTCGCGCACGAGTCTAATTCGGACACCGCCGAAAAGACCGTAAACATTTCCGCTGCTCCCGTTGGCACGCAACCCGTGGCGGTTGTTAATACCCCTCAGCCCGATTTTCTGTCGGGAGAAGCAAATGTGACGGTCAATCCAAAGCAGCCGACCATCGTGCGTCTCGGGCTTGCTCAAAATGCGGTCACGATTGTGGAATTCCCTGCGTCAGACGGGATCTACTACATACACGAAGGCAACCCAAAGCTTGCATTCGTATTTCAATCTCCTACCAAGGAAACTGACCGATCGATAACAATCTATCCGGGCGAAGGATTCGTTCCAACGAAAGACGGAGCGACCTCGGCCGCGATCAGCCTACAGATGCGATCGGGTTTGGTTCTCATCCTTGAACTCGTTCCCGTGAGTGAGCTTAAAAAAAACGCACACCGCTGCGTTATCACATATGACAGGGACGCTGTTGTGTCGGCACGAAAAATTGCGGGCCTCGCATTCAATCTTGGCGGCGAATCGGCCAGCGCTTCACCGATCAACTCACGGGCAGTGTCGAAACTTGTCGGGACCGCCCCAGTCGCTGAACCGCGAAGCCCAGATCCTCCGAATTCCGACAACGCCTCAATTACCCAGGCCGCGTTCACGGATCTGCCCGACACCAAACGAGGCAGCTCAAAGCGAGCAATGACCGATTCCGAAATATCGAAAACTTCGAACAAGAGGCTGGCGGATGTCCTTCGCGATCCCAAGAAACACCTTGGAATTTGGACACCTCAGATCCACGGACTAGAACTCTCACTGACGCGAATTACGGACCTGGATGCCGAGAACCGGCTCGTTATCATCGGCATTCGAAACTCTACAACATCCAACCTCAGGCTCGTACAAGGTTCTCCGGAACTTCAGATACAGACGCTCGACAAGGACGGCAACAGCCTTCTGACCTCAAAACTCGATATTCGGTATCTGGAAACAACCGCATTTGAAGGACTCCTCCTGCCGGGTTCTACGACTTTTCATGCGTTGGTCTATAAAGCACCGACTCTCGGAACCAATCAAAAGATCAGAGTTGTCGTAGCCCAGAGCAACGCCGCCGACGCGCCGATCTCAGCCGCTCTTAACGGATCAAAATAAAGGAGGAATTCGATGCAAACCTTATCAACCAATGCCGCAGAAATTCCAACCGCCTTGCCTGACATTGAAGCAGATGAGGATCGTGAAAATCTTCTTCTTGAAAATCAGCCTGACGAACCGGAGGATGAGGAGGTGGACTCCGATGAATTGGCTCATGAAGCTGATTCTGGGCTCCGAGGCTCGCGAACCGGAAAAGTACTAAAAAGCTTTGCTGCTTTCACAGTATTTCTTTTTCTAATGGGAGTAGCTATTACGTGGTTTTTCGGAATGGGATTCTTCGCCACGCAGAAACCGCAATCCGTGAACCGCACCGGCGGGAAAGATACATCGTCTGCTCCGATGACTGAGGATGAAAAACTTAAGGCCGCTCTAACGATGGTCGCCTCTAAAGAACCCAGTATTAGCAAAGACTCTATCGCTAACCAGCCGTCCGAGATAATGACGGTTGAGGAGAAGCCCGAACCAAACGCCGGCCAACCCGGCGATATCGTTTCGATGACAGACTCACGATCTGGAGGATCCCCGCCCACTAACATCGGAACTACCATCTCCTCTCAGGAATCAAATGGGCCCCGGGACGAAACTTCGGAAACTAGGAACAAAGACGATCGGCCGCGTGTGAATGGCCCTCAACTCACACAGCCGAATACATCTATCGAGCCTGTGGGTCGATCGCTTTTCTTCGGAATAACCAAAGCAAGAAATGACGCGACCCCTGTTCAAAATGCATCTTCGGGAAATCTCGCTACCGATCCTAAGAAGGCAAAGAGCAGTGGCCAGATACCTTTCGGGACACTGCTTCCCGTCCGACTGATCGGAGCTATTTACACACTCAGAAGTTCTGGCGGTGTTGTTCGCATGGAGCTGACGCAGCCGATTGAAGGTAAGGGATACTCATTTCCGGCGGGCACAATGCTTATTGGCAATCTGCGAGGCGGCGAATCCGTCAGAGCTTTCGTGAGTGTTGTTGGGCTAATCGATCCGGCTTCTGGTGAGCTAGTGAAATTCAGCGGTGAACTTATGGGAACAGACGGTGCTTCCGGCATCAAGGGAAACAGGAAGAGGATCACCGGAAAATGGACGCGATTCTTTCGGGGCTTGAAAGAAACTGCCGGGTCAATATTGGGTTCGGTTGGCTCATTCCGTTCAGGTGGAGCTATCGTCCTTTCCGAACCGCTTCGTCGTGGATCGGAAAGGCTGTCTGAGGACACCAGCGAGTCACTATTTGGAACCGAACGCGAGGACACATTTCTGGAAGTATTGGCAGGAACGAGCGGGTACGTTCTTGTGACCCAACTGCCCGAACCGACAACATCAATGACAGCCACAGCAACGGGAGCAGACAAGGAATGATCCCTTTTGACCAAAGCCGACCTCAGATAAACCCCCGGAAACTCGTATCAACGGGACGCGAAACTGATCTATTCGAATTGATGGCTCGTAACGGATACGTGCCCGATGAACAAGTATTCGAGGATTTTTGCGAAAGCTTAAAATCCGGCCGTGCCTGGCTGATATCGGGAACAAGAGGCAGCGGAAAGACTGCTTTTCCGGAAGCGTTAGCTGCGGCGTGCAATCTGTCAATGTGCGTTGTGGCCGGACGGGATGGTTTGAAACAGGAGGAGATCCTTTATGACTGGGACGGCGAGGAGCAGGAAGTTTGGATGAGGGAACACCTTGCTCTCGCAAAACAGCTGCCAATCGAAGAGCAGGCCGGGTTTCTCGACAAAGCTCGACGAGCTAAATGGCAGCGCCGATTTCTGATTCTTGGTGAAGTTGGAATGGCATATGACCTTGCTGCAGTCGCTGCGATCAGCACGCCAAGAAAGCCGCCGCCGGTATTGATCCTTGATGAAAGCGATAAATTTGGAGCGAGCATTGAAGATTCCCTTCTAATGCCGCTCGAACGCGGATTGATCTACATTCCCCGGTACGAAGGCGGAACCGTCGGCATTTCCGATTGGCAGTCAAGACCTATAGTTATCACGACCTCAAACGATCTTCGACATAAACTCAGTTCGCCGTTTATTTCGAGACACGTCTATAGCCGTTTCTCAAGCCCGTCACTGGAGAAGGAACTTGAGATCTTATCCACGAGAAACAAAAACGCCACATCAGTTCAATTGGCTCTCACAACCAAGCTGATCGATGCCGTTCGCGGCATCGCGGGTTTGGAGGATCATCCGAGTGTTCGTGAATCGATAGACATAGTTGCCGCGTTCGAGCGTGACTCGATCGAATCACTGAATCCGAAAAGCCTTGTTCGGTATTTTTGTTATTTCGTAAAGACCGGTTCATCCCGAGAACTGCTCACTCTTCAACTCGACTATCTTCTCGCGATGATCAACGCTTTCCACCCGGATATCGATTCGTGGCTTGCCTCGCGAGATTCCAATTGGAAGGTTAGGTGGCCACAACTCACCGGCTCTTCAATATGAGTAAATCAGAAAGCAAATTGGGTCTCTATTCGAGGATCAAACAAAGGCTCGGATCGATCAGACAAACGGTCGATCTTTCGCGTCATGTCGGCGTTCTAGTGGTCCTTTGCTTAGTCGGAATATACGGAACTTTCAGAATCCTATCGCCTCAGAACGAAGCGGCCCAAGTCAGATTTATCGAAACTGGTGGCAGTGAATCGGACCAGGATTTGTCGACAGCCCAGTCGCAAATAAAAAACCCTTTTTCCGGCCCGGAGTATGACAACGCTGTAAGACTGAGGGAAGCCTCCGCATTGGGAATGGCGGTCTCGTTGTCGGTGTTGTCGTTGAATACGGAAACCGGGAAACTGCCGGGCAGTGTTGCAGAGATTACGCGACATCTTGAGAGGGCTCGCCTACTACCGCCCGGGATTCACTACAACAGTGGGACCATTGTTTCCGAACAGAGCACATTTCAAATCGCATATCGGCGCGAACCTCTTTCATTTGAAGTTCTCGCTATCCCTAGATCTGATCAAGGCTCTCAACTGCTTTTCCGATTTCCGCTGCCGCAAAGCGAACCTAACACAGTTCTTTACTTTGAGGCTCTCCGCGACAAAGCAATCCCGACCGCTCTATCGACCACAGAACAACTGAGTTCCTCAGGATGGAAGATCCGGCATTGGCGGGGAGATACAATCTCGCTTAACTCAGCGACCGTCGATTCACTAAAAGAGCAAAGTGCTTTTTTACTAAATGCACGGTAGGTAATCACGATATGTTTTCTCGAGAATGGATTGAGAAATTTGACGCTTCCTATGGGATACCACGGAAAGCAAATGAGCAATACTTGCCGTCATATCAGGCATTTTGGCAATGGTCTGCGGATATTGGAATGTGTCTGTTCTTCATCACACTGGGGCTACTCGGGTCATTACTTTGCTTGTATGCGGGAATTCTATTGGACGTCTATGGGCTGATCACTTTGGTCTTTTGGGCGATGGCGCTTATATGTGTCGCTGGCTCATTTGTAGATGCGTACTCGCTGATGTGGGCCTACCGCGTTCGACGCATGAGCACCGCCCACGGCTCTGCGAGGTGGGCGAAGGCCTCAGACTTGATCCGCTGTGGTCTGATGAACCGGATCAAAGGACTGCCCTTACCCGCAAATGCGCTTCCCCTTGCAAAAGCCTTTCGTGGCCGCGATGTTTTTCTTCCCGCTAGTCAGTGGCTCCGCCACTTTGTCATGTTCGGCCCAACCGGATCGGGAAAATCAAAGACGTTCTTCATGTCGATGATCCGGGCGATCCTAAAGAAGTCATCGTGTCTGGTTTACGACGCAAAAGGTGAGCTTTTGCCCAGACTGCCAAATCAGCCAAAACGATCTATCGTTTGGACCTTAACGAACCAACAAAGAGCGATCGATGGAACTTCATTCCCAAATGTAGAAACGATCCGGCTTTTGCCTGTCAGATCGCCGGAATGATGATCGGGATCGAAGGGCGCCGCCGCACGAACGCCGACCCGTTCTGGGGCGATGCCGAACAAATAGCATTGACCGCGATCCTGTTGCACATATCAGAGGTTTATCGCGAGAAAGCGATTCCCGCGTTTGCAGCAGACTTTCTTCTATTTCTTAGTGGTGAAAGCGATGAGGCTTTCAACGATGCGATGATGAATTCGCCCAGTCTGTACGCCAAGCAGGCTTACCTGGCATTTCGTCAGGCACCGGTGCAGACCCGTGGCTCGATTCTGATCGGCCTTTACAACAAGCTGCGCCCGTTTACTCTGGCTCCTGCCCGGATGGTTACTTCCCCGCCAGCCAAGGATCAAACGGCACTGGGTTGTCGGCTCATAAACTTTTCAGATCTTCGCCAACCCGGAACTGCGGTTTACCTGGTTGTTTCGGAAGGAGCAGCAGACGTATATAAGGAACTGATAGCAACCTTCATCGGACAGGCCGTTATGGAGATGAGACTCGATGGTGTTAATGAACCGGAGTTTCCTTGCTTCGTTCTCATTGATGAGGCCTACCAATTGAACGTTTCCGAAGTGAAGCGAATTTCAGGCATCGGTCGCGGTCGCGGCGTCGGATTAGGTCTAGGGTATCAGGACCTTCCTCAGATGTATGACCAATACGGACGAGAGCAGGCGAACGCAATTCTCGGAACCATAATGACCAAAATATTTCTCCCCGGCCTGGACGACGTGACCGCTGATTACGCCTCAAAACAGCTAGGTGATACAACGATCTTTTCAAAGACCTTTCAGGACTATCCGGGCAAGAAGCAGGACAATACAAGATATGCCGAGCAAAAACGCGCTCTTATGCTGCCGAACGAGATCCGACAGACTGCGGCCCATTCAGAAGTTCTAATAATAAGCGACACTGCACCGCCAATTCGCGCAGCTTACCCTCCGTTCGCGGTGTCCAAAGAAATGTATCTTGCCTCCAACAAAGGGGCCCCGAAAGAAGTTCATCTGGGGGATATAGACGCACAATTCTCGCTTACAACTGAACCTGGGCAAGTTAAACGATCAGATCCCGAAAGGACTGCGTTAAAAGAAATAATTTCGGCCGGTGTTGACAAAGTTTTATCCATTGAAAGAATTGCGGAGTTAGTTGGATCGTCACCAAGCGAAACCGAATCTGATTTTCTGCTCGATGTAGAATCCGCTGAGAACTCCGATTTGATTAAGAATGCCCTGCACCGCCTTCCTGAGGATGTTCGATTCATGACGACTGCCGCTCCCGTCAGTCAACTTTCACAAATTTAGATCCATGCTAAATAGACTCAAAATATCACTCATTCTGGCGCCGCTCGCGTTATTGATGCTGGTGGGCGTGTATATCTATTCCCTTTGGTCCGAGGAACGAGAGCGACGTGCAGAAATACCCTTTGATGCGACTAGGGTAATGAATAGAGATCTACTAAAGTTTCATCAGAAGCGGGGATCATTCCCCGAAAAGCTAGAAGATCTCGAAGGTGTAGTCTGGGAGAAAAAGGATAGAAATTACGTGTCGCAAGGCCGCTCGATGATACATAGAAATTACTTCTACCTGTATTCAAAGATAAATCCCCATCGATTTACTCTTTGGGCCATACCAATTGGCAAAGTGCGTGACGAAGCACTGACACTCTTTCTGGTCGGAACTCCTACTTCGGACAGAACGTGGAAAGGCCCGGCATTGCCATTTCCTGATATTGAGAACCTGTCCGCCGCCCCTTCGTCAAACGACCTGATCATGTTGGGTCTTGTCGAGCAACCGAATACCCGACAGGAGTCGAAATCAAAGTGAGAACATTAGCGGAATCATTTCAGAATGCGTTCCGCTGCTAACCAAAGGGTTGTAAGTTCGAGTCTTACCTGCGGAGCCAATTAACTTAACACGTTACGGGTATCGAATGTCGTTACCCGTTTTGTTTTTCTCCAATAATTTCCTCTCCGAAACAGCACAGTAACAGACGGAACATCCATGCAACAGTTCGCCTTCCAAATGCATATCGACACGCTGATTGCCTTGGGGCAAAAAAAGCGATTGCCGCTTCTGCACCGAGGTGCCTTACTGACTGCCGAACACCACAGTCGAGACCTCGTATGCTGAACCCGATCCCCCTGGATCTGAGTGGAGGTGGTTCTCATGCAGAAAGTTAGAAGAATGATTGGCAACTGGCGCATTTACTTGGGTCAGACGTCTCTGCGATTCGAATGAGGATACTTTTTTCAACCTCGGTTTGACATTGCTTTAACAGTAGTATTTAATGCCGGAAACATTGTGATTGAGCCGCCTCACTGGCATTATCTAAGGAACCGGCTTTCTTGATTGCACTTGTTATTTGCAAATGCTGGCTTTGAACTCCCGAATCGAAAGACTCCTCACAAGAGAAATCCCTTCGCCTGTTCCCAAGCCGCATTAGTTTTTCCATTTACACATACTTATTGGAGAGCCCATGTCCAAGAAGACACTACGAAACAGCGTTGTTGAGGCCAAAGATCTCGGACGATCGGATCAACCGTCTCATATTTTAGAGCCAACGGACCAACTCGCTGAACCTCGACGCCAGAAATTCGCCCGGATCGCAACGTTTGTGCGTTCGCATCTGGTCCTGATCGGAGTGATTGTTGTTTTGCCCCTGGTCGGCATCGGCATATTTGCAAAGAGCGGGTGGCTGCCAAGCACGGATCCTCTAAACGGCCAGCGGACTGGCTGGTTTGGCAAGGCATTGCCAAAGAATGCTTCGAGCAGTTGGAACCCCTTCGCGGCACCACTTCCTACGCCAACACCGCAGCTTAGCAAAGAGTACGTGTACGCTGGTTCACGAATGCTGGCTGTAGTCGATGCCAACGCCAACGAGACTCCGCCGGCGGATCTTGCGGTTTGGCGGCCGTCGAGCGGGACCTGGTACGTTTACAATCTCGTGACCTCGGCCTGGACATCTTACGCTTGGGGCAACAGCACCGACACGCCTGTCCAGGGCGATTTCGACGGAGACGGCAAGACCGACTTTGCTGTGTTCAGGCCTTCGACCAACGTCTGGTGGATCGCGACCTCCGGCAACAGCAGCTATTACACGGTGACTTTCGGTGCCAGCGGCGATATACCCGCGGTTGCCGACTTCGACGGTGACGGCAGGACGGACGTTGCGGTCTTTCGTCCTTCGACAGGAGTCTGGTACATCTCCAGATCATCCGACAGCGGAACGACGACAGTGACCTACGGCGTCAACAACGACATCCCGACACCGAGGGACTATGACGGCGACGGCAAAGCCGACATCAGCGTCTGGCGGCCCTCTGCCACTTCCTTCTACACACTCCGAAGCTCCGACACGACCACACAGCAGGTGACATTCGGTAACGATGGCGACACTCCGGTCTCAGCCGATTTCGACGGCGACGGCAAGGCCAACTACGCCGTCCGGCACAATGCCGGTTGGATCATCATGAACGCCTCATGGACCTCGACCACGACGACCACTCCGACTGGTGACGCCGCCGGTGACATCCCCGTCGCAAACGATTTCGACGGCGACGGCAAGGTCGATATCGCCGTCTGGCGCAATTCAAGTGGCGACTGGTACATCCGCAAGTCCGGCTCATCGAACACCCTAAGACAAGAGCATTGGGGAATGGCGGATGATATTCCGGTACCTGCATATTTTCGAAGGTAAGTAATTGGCGGCGGCAGTGAAAGGGAAACGTGATATGGAAACTAACACAAAGAATCTTGAGGCGAGATCAGCTTGGCAGCGAAATCTAGGGATAGGTCGTTTTACAGGGCTGGAGCATATAGGAATTCTCATTGCTCTGCTGGTATGTGCTTTGATAGTCAATGGGCAGTCGGGCGGGTCCTCACGAGCAAAGTCGAAAGACACTGGTGGGGCAGCAGATCAAAATCTGAAAAGTCTCGCGCATGTTAATCCTTCAACCTTGGCAATGGAGATGAACATACCGCTTTTCAGCTATCCGGGTCGAAATGGCAACAGTCTGCCAATTGGATTGAGCTACTCATCAAAACTATGGAGAATGGACAATCGCTCAACCTACTTCTATTTCACTCCAATTGGTCATTACAAACAATACGTAACTCAGCTAGCCCCGATGTTCGCGGAGAGAAGTGCTGCGGGTTGGACCAGCAGTTTGGCTGCCCCGACAATTGAAGAGAAATTTGAGATCTATAATCAAGAAGGCGAAGTTTTCACACCCGGTGAGGATATCAACGGATTCAATTTTTATACCCAACAGGCTGCAACAGCGGGGCAGGGTTCTGGCTTGCTTAGTAATCCCAACTTGCCTTGTGGTTGGGTCTGCATCGAACGAACACGTACGTGCGAGAATGGAGTATGTGACCCTTGGGAATGCACGCGCTTTGACTGGAACACTGCCAACTGCGGCGGCGGTGGCCCCGGTGGCGGTGCCTCATGCCACTACCAGAACGGTTATTGTCCCGCCTCCTGCTCCTTTTGTGTCGAGGAGCCGCAATGCCCGTCATGGCATCCCAACTGTGACATAGACATAGAGCCGCCTCCGGGCATCGAAAATCCGCCAAAGATGCACTACGTTAAGCGCGTAAATGTGAGAATGGGTGATGGTTCGACGCATGAGTTTCGAAAATCCGACGCCGTGTTTGGCTATTGCTCTGGTTCGGTCAACGACGGCCCCGACTGCGAAGGCGTATTTGGTGTTCCAGATACGTTGGGCAAGTTTCTTGCGGTGGATGGGTCGGGAATGACTCTCGTTCGTACATCAGATGGGAGCACCCTCCATATGACGGATGGCAGTCGCTATCAATTTCCGGGCCAATCAACTGGAAGTTTTGATCAGACGGCCTTATTCGAGGCGAAAGAACTGGTTGACATTGACGGAAATCGAACCGTCTATAGTACTTCCGAAACTCCTAATCAATTCACAGTCGACGGCCAAAATGTTCGGAAGGTAAAGGACACCGTGGGCCGTGAGTTTGAAGTTCCATTACCACTAAACCTGATCGGACAGTCACAGATCGAAGGCGATCAGGTCATAGGCCTTTCTTCATTGTCTGGTTCGAGTTCGCTGGATTATAAATTAAAGTGGCGTCACCTCAAACCCGTACAGTGTACGAACGAAGTTCTGACTAACTGCGGCCAGACGGAAGGTGCGCTGGAACATCCTGAGCAAAACATCTATTACTACACGTCGATTACGTGTTTTGGTAGCGCCGAGAATCCAGTGAATTCGGCAAATCCGAATACAACGGAGAAACTGTTTCCGCTCAACGGAATTGGCATGCGGTCTTGCAATCCGTTTGATGGTGATACGCCCGCAACCGCATTAGCTAAACGTTTCAACCCAGTGGTTCTGGCGGGCGTTGATCTTCCCAACGGGCAGAAGTATGAGTTCAGGTACAACCAATACGGCGAGATCACAAAGATCGTTTACCCAACCGGCAGTTTCGAAACCTTCCAATACGGGCAGATCGCCCCGATGAACGGCTTCGATTATCCCGCCTACGACCAGACAAACAGGGGCGTGGTAGAACGAAATGTCTTTCAGGCAAATAGTACTGTTCCAGACCAGCATTGGACGTATGCTGTTGCGTTCACAGGATCAGGGGCGAACGCCAACTATAAAGTCACGATGACTTCGTCGAAAGGTAACTCTTCATCCACCGCCGGTGCAAAGACCGAGAGGTATCTTTTGTCCGACACGGCGCACGAACATCAATTTGGGTTCGATAAACCGAGCGCCGGGATGCCGGTAGATGAACGTAGCTTCGATGAGAATAACGTCTTGCGTTCACGAACTCTGACTGAGTGGACGGTTCACGGGCCAGTTGCGACGAATGATCCTATCAGACCCGCGAATTCGCTCGCTCAGCGTGATCCACAAGTAGCGCGAACGG
The DNA here is from genome assembly GCA_016720705.1 of Chloracidobacterium sp. Lineage (NCBI taxonomy): Bacteria > Pseudomonadati > Acidobacteriota > Blastocatellia > Chloracidobacteriales > Chloracidobacteriaceae > Chloracidobacterium > Chloracidobacterium sp. Next base: position 27,111 of record JADKKB010000003.1, read on the forward strand.
TTTCGGTTATTATCGAAAACGGTCAGGCCTTGGCGACGCTAAGTGAAAATGAATATGAGACGCCGGGTGTCAATAACAATACTGCACCCACGGATGCTGAGTATTTTGCTCACCTTAATTTGAAGCGCACAAAATCGCACCATTTCAGGAATATTCCGTTGAGTCTCGCTCAGACGGGGACGTTTAGTCAGATCGCTGGTTATTTTAATTCATCAACAATCGCAACGATTGGAGAAACGGATTACGCATATATCCCTGACTATAAAGCTAGAGGAATAAACAGTTTGCCTACAGAGAGCCGTGCGTTGGACAAGGAAGGTAATGTCCTCACCAAAACGCAAACACTTTTTGATGAACAAAATTATCTGGGGGCAAGTAGCGGATATCTTAGCGGGAACCTTGTAAGTACTTGGACCGATCCATCGACCGACCTGTCGATACCAGCTAACTCAAGATTACTTCGCGGAAAGCCCACGACTACTAAGCTGTGGAATAACGAGACGAATTCTTGGATATCGTCGTGCGTCCAATACGACCAATACGGCAGTCCGCGAAAGGCTTGGGAACCCAATGAGGACTACAACAGCAGTCGGTTCACCGAAACCGAATACTCCTCTGATTACGGTTTTGCATATCCGACCAAGGTGACAACGCCGCCACCCGATCCGACTAACACTCACGGCACGAATTCCGGTTCGTTCATAACGACGAGTTACGACTTCATGACAGGGTTGCCGTTGACAGTCTCGAACGAATTTGGGCAAACGACTAAGACCGAGTACAACGATGCACTCTTGAGACCGACAAAAGTTTATGGGCTAAGCGATTTCACCATCCCAATAGCCGAGACTATCTATGACGATATTGCCCGCACCGTGAAGGTTCGGAAACAACTCGATTCGATGAATTGGGATGAGTCAACTACCTATGCCGACTCAATGGGCCGCTCTGTTAAGACGGTCGCTAATGATTCTCAGGGCGATGTTATTGTCGAGACGAAGTACGACCTGTTAGGCCGCGTTCAGATGGTTTCCAATCCTTACCGGCAGGGCGATTTAGTTCTTTGGAGTCTGAAGGAGTATGACGAGGCCGGACGAGTCAAACAAACCCGTGAACCCGTAGCCGGGCAAAATCCAAGCAGTCCGACTGGAAACATACTTGGCACGAGCGGCTTTGACATCTCAACGGCACCCGACGCTTTGGGTACCGTAATTACTACTACTAACGCTGCGTCGAAAAAGTCACGTTCTATTTCAAACGCGCTTGGTCAGTTGATAGCAGTGGATGAACCTGACAGTACCGGCGCCCTTCCCGCTCTTCCGCAATCTACTCCCGTACCCAGTCCAACACCGAGCGGAACACCTTCGCCGCACGGTCAGTGCATTTCGCAATGTCCGCCCAACTTCACCGGCGGAGAGTATCCTTCGTACTCGACATTCTACGACTACAATTCGCAGGGCAAACTGGTCAAGGTTACGCAAGGCGATCAGAAGCTTCTTTTTATACGATTCCCTTGGCCGTCTGATTCGCGTTCGACAGCCAGAACAGGAAATTAACGCATCCCTTGAAAGGCTAGATCCTTTCACGGGAAACAAAGACTGGACAGCGGGATTTACTTACGACTTACTAGGAAATGTTCTAACCGCTACCGATGCGAAAGGTATCGTCACCCACAACGAGTACGACCGGGGCAACCGACTTACAAGACGCTACTACACTGGAGAACCTTCGGGACAAACCACCCCCGAAGTTACCTTTTGGTATGATGGAAAAGGACTCGCCTCGCAGCAAAGTCCAAATTATGCGACAGGCAAACTGACCAAGGTTACGTCATCTGTTTCTGAGACCGAAAACTCTCTGTTCGACAAATTCGGCCAAATAACTAAGTCCTCTCAGATTACGGATGGTAACACCTACACTTCGAAATACACTTATAACCTTTCCGGTGCTGTAGTAGAGGAGGAATATCCGTCGGGAAGAAAAGTTAAAAATGATTTTGAATCCGATGGCGATGCCTCGCGCATTTATGGTAGAGCGGATGCAAATTCTCCCGAGCGTACGTACGCAAAATCTTTTCAATACACCGCTGACGGGAAGATTGAAAGTCTGCAACTTGGAAATGACCTGTGGGAAAAGGCAAGGTTCAACACTCGTATGCAGCCAACTGAGATCGCACTCGGCCACGGGCCAAACTCAGGCGATCTTTGGAAACTCGGGTACGAGTACGGCGAACTCAATGTAAGCGGAAGCGTCGATACGTCGAAAAATACAGGCAATATCGCTCGTCAGACCGTGAGCTTTAACGGGCTTGCTCAACCTTTCGTGCAATCTTACAAGTACGATTCCCTTTCTCGTCTCACCGAAGCTCGCGAAACTAAGAACGGGAGTCAAACGTGGACTCAGCAGTTTGGCTATGACCGTTACGGCAATCGCATTTCCACCGCTCAGACCGTGAACGCGTTAAACATCACTACGACGCCCGCTGTTGATCCGAACACAAACAGATTCACGAGTACATCCTTCCATTACGACAAGAACGGAAATGTTACTCAAGATATCGATCCAATTACTTCGCAGGTTCGCTCGGCAGTCTTCAACGGCGATAACAAGCAAACCGAAGTCAAAGATGCCAACGGCAATTCGATCGGCAAGTACTATTTTGACGGTGAGGGGAAGCGGGTAAAAAAGGTAACTTATCTCGAAACTGCCATATATGTCTATTCAGGCGGGAAACTCGTAGCTGAGTATTCGACCGCCGCACCGTCGCAGAACCCGACGACAACCTACACCGCGACCGACCTGCTCGGCAGCCCGCGCATCCTGACCGATTCACTAGGCAATGTCATATCTCGGCGCGATTTCCTACCCTTCGGTGAGGAAATTTACGCGGACGGCACAAACCGCACCACAAACGCCAAATATTCCCAAACCGGACAAGACGGTGTGCGAAAACGATTCACCGCCTATGAACGGGACATTGAATCTTCGCTCGACTTCGCCGAGGCGCGAATGTATAACTTCCAGCATGGCAGATTCACTTCTACGGACCCGATAATAATGTCGTTCAAGCGAGCCCTTGACCCGCAGCGAATAAATCTCTACGCATATTCGAGGAACAACCCGTTGAAATACATTGATCCTGACGGCGAAGACATCCAAGAGCCGACGGGATTGAGTGAAGAAGATCAGAAAGCGTATGAAAAGTGGAAGGCCGCCTATCTCGCAACCGAAGCAGGAAGAAAAAACTTGGGAACGCTATCAAAACGATAAAAATTTCACTTTGAATATCGTAGTTGCCGACAGAGGAAGTGATAGCAAAAACAGAAGCGCCATGGTTGGTGATTTCAAGTTCGATAGTGATGGGAATTTCATAGGTTCGACAATGACTTTGGGTAGAAACCTTGGCAAAGATCTGCCCGGCAACACTGAATCTTACCCAGTCCTAAGCGTTGGACACGCAGGATTCAGCCAAAATAGGTGCTTCGAAGATTGCTCACGAATTCGGGCACCTGGATGATCTGAAAAGCTTAGGCACGACTTTCTACGAACAACAAAAAATCTTAGATGCCATAAAGGACAGAGTAACGGAATTAGGTAGTCAAAAGAGATATGGCGAATTAGGAACTGACCCAACCTTAAAAAATCTGAACGACAGTTTTCAGAAAAAGTTTGGCGTAACCACCACACAAGAAGGGATAAACAGAGAAAATCGGGGCGAAAAACAAGCTATACCAACGATACGGCAAATCTTTGGTAACTCTTTACCCGACAAGGCCAAGAAGGCGATGAACAAATTGGAGAGAGGAAACTAACCGTATGAAAATATTAATTGGCTTGATTTTCGTTGGTATAACAGTGACGATCCTTTGCAATAACGCGTCGGCGCAAGAAATGTGTGTCATACCGGAGCAAAAAGTTAGCAGCATCAAAGGAATCGTGGCTTTTGTTGGAGCAGAAAACCGCATTAAGGGCGCTAAAATCAACCTAAAAGCCAAAAACGAAAGTGACAAGAGCATAACCGAAGTGGAAACGGACCAAGACGGTTTGTTTGAAATCAAAGGGGCTCGCAAGGGCAAATATAATCTAGTTGTTTCCTATCCAAACGCGGTTACCTTGTACGTTCCGATAAGCCTTAGCAAAAGCGGGAACGATAAATATCTGCACATTACATTAGGAGCCATCATTGGCGAAACTTGTGGTGGCGGCGACGTAGAGCTTGTCGATGAATCGAAATGAAAGCGTGGGCACTGTTCACGCCTTTTGCTGGTTGTTCTCTAAAACGGTATCGAGGAATTGGAGAACGAACTTTTGCTTTTCGCGGGGGAGGAGCTTGACCTGCTCGAACTTGCGTTGAAGTTGCGAAGCCGGGCCGGGTCTGGCTCGTGACGTGTTCGGCTCGCTGCCGAGGAGTTCGGCTACCGAGACTTCGAGAGCGGCGGCGGAGCGTTCGATGAAATCGAGAGCCGGGTTCGGCGAGCGGGTCTCGTAGTAATCGATCAGCGAGCGCTTGATGCCGAGTTTGTCTGCCAGTTGCTGCTGGGTTAAGCCTTTACTGCGGCGCACCGCCGAAAGTCTTTTACCAAAAAACGGAGCTTCTTTTTCTGCTGGTCTGCCTGCCATAGCTTCGACAGTATAAAGCCACTTTTTCAATCTCATCTCTTGTATCCATCCTTTTGCCTTTGGCTTGACATTGCTTGCTAGTATAACCTAGCGTTAGTTCGTCAATGTTAGCAAAGCCCTGCTTTCTTCAAAAAAACTGAAAATGATACTTGACAGCTTTTTCTATGGCAATCGAAAACGAGGACATTCTGGCATTGAAGCAAACTATCAGCCTGGCGGATGTGGTTCGGTCGCGGGGGTTGAGCTGCGGAAGAAAGGGCGGCAGCTTTGGGGGCTTTGTCCGTTTCATGAAGATACGGAGCCGTCGTTTGCCGTCGATGAAAGAAAAGGCTTGTGGAACTGCCTGGGCAAATGCGGCGAGGGCGGGGACGCGTTCAGCTTTGTGATGAAAGCGGACGGGATCGGCTTTGCGGAGGCCTTTGCTTTATTGCAGGAAATTGAACCGCAGAGACGCCGAGACGCCGAGGAGGATAAGCAACTGACCACTGATAACCGGCCACAGACCACTGCTTTGGAATATCTGGAGAAAGCCGTCAGCTACTATCACAAATCGCTGGTGAAAAATGAGAAGGCGATCGCTTATTTGCAAAGTCGCGGGATCACGCCGGAAGCGGTCCGGGTCTTTCGCCTGGGCTATGTTGACGGCACACTGCGCGGGCGTGTGAACCCGGACGGTCGTAGGAGTCTCGAATCACTTGGACTTTTGAATGAGAAAGGCAATGAGACGATGTACGGCTCGGTGGTCTTTCCGCTCGTTGACGCGGGCACGAATCAAGCAGTCGGTCTTTACGCCCGGCACACGGAAAAGCAGCAGCACTTGTATCTTTCGGGCAAGCGGCGAGGGCTTTTCAATCCGGCGGGAGCAAAAGAGACGGACGAGATCGTCCTGACCGAGAGCGTGATCGACGCTTTGGCTCTGTGGTCGATCGGCATCAGGAATGTGACTTGTGCCTACGGCGTGAACGCTCTGACGGATGAGATCCTCGCGCACCTGCAGGAATCCCGGATCAGACGAGTCGTGCTAATGCTCGACGCGGACGATGCGGGCCGCGAAGCCGCCCTAAAGTTCGCCGAGAAGCTATCGGCAATCGGCATAGAAAGCCGCACGGTCGATCTTCCGGCAAAAGACGCATCGGAGTTCGTTGTAAATGGCGGAACGCTTGAGGCGGTCCAAAGACTTATTGAACCGCAGAGACGCGGAGACGGAGAGACGGCGGAAACGCGGGCCGCAGGGAGTGTGCCTTTGCCCGATGGAACATTGCAGATCGTTCTCGACAATCGGGAATACAGAGTGCGCGGGCTGACGGGCGTCGGACTTGAGAAGCTGAAAATAAACTTGCGTCTTAATGTGGGGAATCTCTTTCACCTGGACACGCTCGATCTTTATCAGGCAAGAGCGAGGGCGAACTTCGCGCAGATAGCCGCCAAGCATTGCCGCGTGAACGAATCTGTTATCAATGCCGATCTACTTTCGCTGATCGAAACGCTCGAAGCCGAAAGGCTGTCGATGCGAAAGACCTCGACCAATGAAGCGGAATCGACGGCGGCGATGACCGAGGCCGAGAAGCGGGAGGCGATAGCTTTCCTGAAAGACGAAAAGCTGTGTGAGCGAATAGTGGAGGACTTCCGGCGGTGCGGTCTGGTGGGCGAACGCTCGACGGTGTTGACGGCTTACCTGGGGTCGATCAGCCGGAAACTGACGGAACCGCTTGCCCTGCTTATCGTCGCCCGTTCGGGTGCTGGCAAATCGGCATTGCAGGACGCTCTCTGTGCGTTTGTGCCGCCGGAGGAGCTTGTCAGGGTTACGAGGCTGACCGGCCAGGCTCTTTTCTACAAAGACCCTTATTCATTGCAAAGAAAGATGCTGGTGATCGCCGAGGACGAAGGAGCGATGCAGGCCGTCTACTCACTTAGGACGCTTGCCTCGGATCAGAGGCTTTCGATCGCGGCGACCCGGACGGACCCGGCGACCGGGAAACTTTCGACGGAACATTACGAAGTCTTTGGACCCGTTGTGATCGTGATAACGACGACCTCAGCCGAAGCGTTCGACGAGGAGACCCGCAGCCGCTTTGTGCAGCTTTCGATGAACGAATCGATCGAGCAGACGCGGATCATTCTTTCACAGCAGCGGCATCAGCACAGTCTTTCGGGAGTGCTGGAAAAGGCGGAATCGGAAGAGATCAAACGGCTGCATCACCACGCCCAAAGAATGCTCAAACCGCTGGCCGTCGTCAACCCTTTTGTCGAACATCTGACCTACCCCAGCGAAAGACTCATCCACCGCCGAGAGCAAAGAAAGTATCTCTCGCTTATCAACTCGATAGCACTTCTTCACCAATATCAAGAGAGATCAAAACCGCGAAACGCGGCGAGATCGAGATCGAATATGTCGAGGTCGAGCTGTCCGATATTGCACTCGCGAACGAGCTGGCCGAGGAGATCCTCGGCAAGGCAATGGACGAGCTGGCGCCGCCCGTGCGTGGAATGTTCGAGGCGATAAGAGAAGCGTGTAAGAGACGAGCGGAAGAACTAAAGATCAAGGCTTGCGATGTCCAACTTACACGCCGGGAGATACGCGAGACGACCGCATGGAGCGACTGGCAGGTGAGGATGTATTGCCAGAAGCTGGTCGAGATGGAATATCTCTGGGCGATCCAGGCGGTGAACGGAAAGCCGAGCGTGTACCAGTTGGCGAGCGATGCGGAGAGCGAGGTGCAAAGCCTGCGGACTGACCGGAGTTGACGAGTTGAAAACGCGCCTAAAGGACGCGGCTAAAGAGAAAGCGGCGAGTCGATAGGCCAAGCGGTGAAGGTGCGTGTAAGTAACGCCCGCCGTTGTTCGCTTCGGATGCCTTCGCTCCCGGTCGCTGCCGTCATCCGATAATCCTTTTTATGTCCTTCGTAAAAAACACTACGGACATAAAAGCTCATTATCGTACGCCGTCCGCTCCGGCTCTCTCGCTCCGCGGGCGCTCGTTCCTCGCAGACCGCTTCGCTCGTTCGCACGGCTATCGGGTGAACTCGGGGCGGCCTGATGGTGACGTTGAAAAGAAGACGAAGCGGCTAAAGAAAAAAGCCGGACGCCCGACAGCAAACCTTGTGGACCTTGTGGTAAAAAAGGCGACCTTGAGGGTACCTTGTGGTGGTCGAATCACAAGGTTAATTGCAGACAGAAAAGAAACTTAAGCCGACCTTGTGGTCAGTGGAGAAGCTTTTAAAGGGGAAAAATAAAAGCAAAGGTCGTGTTGGAGCAACTCCCACTGAATGCGGCTAAAGAAAACACTCATCGATCATCTGCTTTTCTAACAGTTGATTGTTGAGTAAGGAGGCATTAGCGAGATGTGGACGGAGAATCAAAAGCAAAAACTGGAGCTTCTAAGAGGCCGCTTTATCGAATATCTGACGGCCGTAAACTACTCGCCGGCGACGCTTGTAAACTACTCTCGCGATGCACGGGTCTTCCTCGATTGGCTGGTGGAAAACACCGCCTTGAACTCCATCGCCGACGTGACGGCCGCGCATCTTTCGCAGTATCAGATATCACTCTATCGCCTCGAAACCGAGGACGAAAAGACCGGACGAAAGAAGCAGAGACTGTCTGCCGGAGCACAGGCCAACAAACTGGCGGCGATGAAGCGGTTCTTTCTCTGGCTGTGGCAGGAAGGCGTCATCGTTCACAACCCGTCCGCGTCGATCCAGATGCCGAAGCAGCCGAAGATGCTCCCGCGAAATATCCTCACCCCCGCCGAAGCGAAGCGGCTGATCGAGAGCATCCCGATAGAGAAAGCGAGAGACATTCGCGACCGCTCCATTCTGGAGGTGATGTACGCAACCGGCATCAGGAGAGCGGAGCTTGTGAGCCTTACGATCTACGATGTGGAGATGCAGACGGGTACGCTTCGGATCGAGCACGGCAAAGGAAATGAGACGCGGCTGGTGCCGCTCACTCAATCGTCGCAGACAGCCTTGAAGCTCTATCTCGAACAGGCGCGTACCGCTTTTGCATCCCAGCCGGGACAGATCCGCTTGTTCGTCTCGTCGCGTTCGGGCGGGCCGCTGGACGTGGACGACATACGCCGGATCGTCCGCAAATGGACGAAGAACGCCAACATAAAAAGAACGTCACGCCGCACACGATGAGGCATTCATGTGCCACCCATCTGCTCAAGGGCAGGGCTGACATACGGCAGATACAGAAGCTTCTCGGACACCGCCGCCTGTCGTCAACCGAGATCTACACGCACGTCGAACTGGGCGATCTGGCTGAGGTCATCAGCCGCTGTCATCCCAGAGAAAAAAGCGGTCGATAACGGTAAAAAAGCGCCAAAAACGCGGGTCTGAAAAAATGTGCGAAACGGCTCCCAGCCTGTACGACAGGATAGACCAAGATCCACCGTTTGTAATCGGACTAAATGAGGCAGCAGCACGGGTTACGCATTGTCACCAAAGTTACAAACCGCAACTTATTGCGTAAAGCTTCTCGTTAAAGGTCTTACGCTGTCACTTCTGTATACAAAACGCCATCGAATGTGAACAAAGAGATCGAAAAATACCTCTCGGAACTCGAAGCCAAAGGCTACTCGAAGGACCTCCGAAGATCGAGCGAGAGAGTGCTGAATAACTTGCAGCTTTACCTGCAGGAAGCCTGGCTGATAAAGCGCTGGAACGAGGCCGAGGAAACGCACCTGAACTCGTACCTTGTTCACCTCAAGAAATACACCGACCAGAAGGCATCATCCTTAAGACAAACCGTGTCGAGGATCAGACGCTTTTTCCAATGGCTTTACACATCGAATAAAGTGCTTGCGAACATCGCCGAGACCTTCGATCTTCCCAAAGCCGGACACACATTGCCGCACGTCCCGACCGAAGCCGAAATATCGAAGATCATCGAGCAATGCGACACCGACAAAGCGATCGGCGTTCGCGATCGCTCCATACTCGAAACCCTATACGCCTGCGGCATCCGTCACGGAGAGCTTTACCGCTTGAATATGAGCGACTTCGACGGCAGGACCTTGCGTATCCGCGAAGGCAAAGGAAAGAGAGAACGCATCGTTCCCTGACCGAAAACGCAGCCCGATGGATCGAGAGATATATCGCCACATCGCGCGTCGAACTGATGAGCGGAGCCTACTGGGGAAAAGGCCGAAGCCGGAAGAAAAGACCGGTCACGAATCCGACAGCTTTGTTCCTTTCCGTTACGGGCAGGCGCCTCTCGTATCCGCAGATATGGAGCATCGTAAAGAACGCTTCGGAAGCGGCCATGATCAACGCGACGGTCCACACCTTCCGGCACGCCTGCGCGACGCATCTTCTCCGCCACGGAGCGAGCCTCCGCCACATCCAAAAACTGCTCGGACACTCCAGCCTCGACACGACCCAGATCTACACCCAGGTCGAGATCTCGGACATAAAAAAAGCGGTGGGCAAAGCAACTGAAAATCTCCGGCAAACCTCAAACAAATAGGTTAAAAAGCCCTGTCGAGTTATAATAAAAACTTGGCACGAAAGCCGCTTTTTCTTTAGCCGCTTCTTTAGCTCTTTGAAAACACATCAAGCCGCAATGCGCATCGCACGGAAATCTCGAATTGCGCGTTCATAACCGGCTATGAACGGGACATTGAATCTTCGCTCGACTTCGCCGAGGCGCGAATGTATAACTTCCAGCATGGCAGATTCACTTCTACGGACCCGATAATAATGTCGTTCAAGCGAGCCCTTGACCCGCAGCGAATAAATCTCTACGCATATTCGAGGAACAACCCGTTGAAATACATTGATCCTGACGGCGAAGACATCCAAGAGCCGACGGGATTGAGTGAAGAAGATCAGAAAGCGTATGAAAAGTGGAAGGCCGCCTATCTCGCAACCGAAGCAGGAAGAAAAACTTGGGAACGCTATCAAAACGATAAAAATTTCACTTTGAATATCGTAGTTGCCGACAGAGGAAGTGATAGCAAAAACAGAAGCGCCATGGTTGGTGATTTCAAGTTCGATAGTGATGGGAATTTCATAGGTTCGACAATGACTTTGGGTAGAAACCTTGGCAAAGATCTGCCCGGCAACACTGAATCTTACCCAGTCCTAAGCGCGTTGGACACGCAGGATTCAGCCAAAATAGGTGCTTCGAAGATTGCTCACGAATTCGGGCACCTGGATGATCTGAAAAGCTTAGGCACGACTTTCTACGAACAACAAAAAATCTTAGATGCCATAAAGGACAGAGTAACGGAATTAGGTAGTCAAAAGAGATATGGCGAATTAGGAACTGACCCAACCTTAAAAATCTGAACGACAGTTTTCAGAAAAAGTTTGGCGTAACCACCACACAAGAAGGGATAAACAGAGAAAATCGGGGCGAAAAACAAGCTATACCAACGATACGGCAAATCTTTGGTAACTCTTTACCCGACAAGGCCAAGAAGGCGATGAACAAATTGGAGAGGAAACTAACCGTATGAAAATATTAATTGGCTTGATTTTCGTTGGTATAACAGTGACGATCCTTTGCAATAACGCGTCGGCGCAAGAAATGTGTCATACCGGAGCAAAAAGTTAGCAGCATCAAAGGAATCGTGGCTTTTGTTGGAGCAGAAAACCGCATTAAGGGCGCTAAAATCAACCTAAAAGCCAAAAACGAAAGTGACAAGAGCATAACCGAAGTGGAAACGGACCAAGACGGTTTGTTTGAAATCAAAGGGGCTCGCAAGGGCAAATATAATCTAGTTGTTTCCTATCCAAACGCGGTTACCTTGTACGTTCCGATAAGCCTTAGCAAAAGCGGGAACGATAAATATCTGCACATTACATTAGGAGCCATCATTGGCGAAACTTGTGGTGGCGGCGACGTAGAGCTTGTCGATGAATCGAAATGAAAGCGTGGGCACTGTTCACGCCTTTTGCTGGTTGTTCTCTAAAACGGTATCGAGGAATTGGAGAACGAACTTTTGCTTTTCGCGGGGAGGAGCTTGACCTGCTCGAACTTGCGTTGAAGTTGCGAAGCCGGGCCGGGTCTGGCTCGTGACGTGTTCGGCTCGCTGCCGAGGAGTTCGGCTACCGAGACTTCGAGAGCGGCGGCGGAGCGTTCGATGAAATCGAGAGCCGGGTTCGGCGAGCGGGTCTCGTAGTAATCGATCAGCGAGCGCTTGATGCCGGTTTGTCTGCCAGTTGCTGCTGGGTTAAGCCTTTACT
>JADKKB010000004.1 GCA_016720705.1 Chloracidobacterium sp.
ATCGCCCAGTTCGAACGTCACGATGTCGAATACACCTTGTCCAGCTGGTCTGATTTTGATGCAATCGGGTTTGTAATTGAGGGCCACGTCGTTCAGATTCTGGAGAATTTGATCAGCAATTCCATCTACTGGCTCGACCTGGAAAAGAAAGAGCACCCTGCATTTCAACCGAAAATTAGAATCGCGATCCTCAGCAATCCGACACGGATCATTTATGCAGACAACGGCCCAGGTATCCCAAAGAGTCGCCGAGAATCCGTGTTTGAACCGTTCTTTTCGACGAAGAGCAGCTCTAAGTCCAGAAGACAGGGCCTAGGACTGTATATCGCCCGACAGTGCGCGGAAATGATGGGCGGCTCGCTGAGTCTGGTCGACATCGGAAAACCGCATGAAAATCGATTTAATACATTTCAACTCGAATTAAAAGAGGACGTCGATGAGTCTTAAGGAGCTTATGGCGGAGCGCAACATCACATGTGCCCATATTGTTGATGATGCGTTCGATTCATCTCCAACGTCGCCGCTAACCTCCTGAAGAAATCCAGACTGTTCTGGATAATATCGACGACGACGCACTCAACAGCGTCTGCACTGTGCTTAGCTTGCAGCCTGGCGATGAAGATGGCGTACGGGAAAGCCTGCATGGGATCGACAGCACACTGGCGTTGTATCGGCGACGCACGGAGTTGGCCCCGCAGCGGCATCTGCTTTATTCGATCAATTCACGTTATTCGCAGAGGGGAAGCGCGCTCAGCTTAAGCCATTGCTTGAATTGCTGAACAATGCCGGTATCAAATGTGAGATTTTCGGCAGCGATTACGACCCCAAAGGTAGCACTGCGCCTCATGTGGTTTTTGTTGATCTTAAGCTGAAAGAAGGCATCGCGGGCTCGCCCAGGCATGAAGATGCGGTAGAGGTCTGCACCAAGCTGAAGGCCGAGCACCCAGAGAGCCGGCCTTTTGTGTTCTTGATGTCATCCTTGCCGCTGGCCCTAGGTCAGAAGCGTGAGGAGTTCAGAAAGGGCGCAGAACTCTTTCAATCCGAGTTCGACGACATCGACAAGGCGACGTTTTCGAATGCGGATGAACTCGAGCGGATTCTTGCCAGCTATACCAAGTCGTTAGACCAGCTTTCTGCACTCAGAAGAAGCATGGAAGACGTGGCTTCCGCCGTCTATCAGGCCGGAAAGAACGTGATGGCGGAGTTGAGAGCTCTGGACCTGGCAGATTACTTTGTCCTGTATCACAACACCGCTGCCGTCGAGAAAACCCCAACTAGGTACATACATCGTGGAATTGCTCCTCGAGTATTTGGCGCATGAGGTTGAGGGCCAAGCCAAGGTTTGGGACTTGGCGAAGGTTCTGGATAGTCTGAACGTTGAAGCGCTTCCGCGAGCCCGGTTCGGTATTACGCCTGCTGCTGCCAAGCTGTGTTCGGCGAATATGCTGCACTCCGAGGCAATGCTTTTGGCGGAAGACGACAACAAGAACGGTCCAGCAAATGGCCATTTCTTTACCGGCGATATCTTCTTTGAAGCCCAGTCCTTGAATCTACCAACGCCCACACGGGCCTTTGCGATCATTACCCCGGCTTGCGATCTGGTCCGTCCCGACCGATTGAAGGGGAAGAGTATTCTCCTCTGTGAGGGAGAAGTTAAGGATTTTGAGACCGGCGCTAATCTGATTGCGGGCGACGACCTCCCGATCGTTGTCATGAAGAATCCGCGTTCGCCGGAAAAGCTCATTACGATCGAGTGGAAAAAGAAGAAGTTGCATATATGGGACGACGAAGATCGCGCGTGGGCCCGCGGATCCGCAAAGTGTTCTACGCTCGTGAAAAGGACGTTTGCGGCCTGTTTTTGCATTGCAATTGCAGCGTGCGGTGACGTCCGACCTGAGCAGAGTCGGTACGCAGAAACCGCCGAATGCCCTTGTCCCGCACCGCATTAAGTGCTTTGTATCCGACGGTGAAAGATGGCGGGAGATTTATGCGGACGACAAATCCGACGCTGCTGCATTGTCGCGATGGGACGATGAACATCGCAAGAAGTGGCTGATGTACATCATTTCTGATCCAACTTTGCATAAAGTCATGGCGGCTCTGTCCATCTGGTTAAAGGAACATCCGACCGTCCCAGGGAAAGCTACGCTGGATATGGTGTTGGGTGAGGATGTGCCGGAAGTTATCCGGGGACATAAGCAAAAGGTTCCCGAGAAAGCTTCCCCGAAGGCGCCGCTTGATGTGACCGCGTATCCATTTGCCGAAAAGTGGAATGGACAAGGTAAAGCTGTTGCTCTTGTGCCGGCGCGAAGTGCGTCCCCATATAGCAACATTGCGGACGAACAAAAGGTAGGGGGTGATAAGCCGGCGCTCATTGTCTTTATATTCGCAACGGCCACGGAGGATGAGTCCTCCACCGAGGATACCTTGATTGCTGCACCGGACGCCGCTTCGGATCAGGTGCATGAGGTCGCTGCAACGGCGGTAGATGCTGCACCGGTGGGAGGAAACCAACAGCCAGCGACAGTTGCGGAGGTGGGAAACGCTGGAGCTGCAGAAGTGGCTGCAACGCAATCCAGATATGATTAACTGTGAGTGAGCGTTGCGATCTCGCGCCCGAAGCTGCCTTGGGTTTCCTCGGTGGTGGTTATTCTTGCTCGGCTACGTCCACGCTAAACGGCGTGAAATTGGTGCTCCTGTCGGTGTAGTTCTCGGAATCCCATAAGAGTGTTGATCTTAGCGTTTGCTGAGTCAGAATTGGAGTGCAAAAATCTCCGGAAAATTACTTTAATGCTGTTGGAGAAATGATGATGACGATCGACGCCGAAAAATGGATCAGCTTCGTCAGGCAATACGGCCCTCTCGCGCGCAACGCGAACATGTACGACGAGGAGATTCGACGCTGGTCGAAGAAGCTCAACGTCACTCCCATCGCCTTCGAACATCCGCTCAGTCGCGACGTACTCGCCTCCTTCACTGACCGCAAAGAAGGCCACGGCGGCGTTGTCATACTCACCGGCACAGCTGGCGACGGCAAAAGCTACCTCTGCTACCAAGTCTGGGAAGCGTTGGGAGGCTCACCCGACGCCTGGGCCAGCAATACGTCCTATTTCAAGCTGCCTGTGACTATCAATGGTCACACCTATACGCTTCACCTCATTCGTGACCTGACCCCGTTCTGCAAGAATGATCCTGACGGGTCCAAAGCTCAGCTTCTGCAGGAACTGAGTTCTGCGTTATTCGAGCCCTCGTCCAACCTATTCTTAGTCGCCGCAAATGATGGGCCGCTCGTCGAAAACTGGCGCAAGCTCGGCACCCACGGCGCTTCGCAGCGCGCCTTGGCGCTATTCGAAGCACGGCTCATGAATGACGAAGATCCAGAGCCGACCGGCCGCCTGCATTTTTTCAATCTCAGCGCCGTGTCCAGTGCGCGCGTACTGACACTTTGTCTCGACTCACTCCTAAGCCACGATGGGTGGCAGAGTTGCTATGCTGCAGCGCAACCGAACGGATTCTTCGGCCCCAGATGCCCGATCAGGCACAATTTTGAGCTTTTAAGCGACCCGCTCGTACGTTCCCGCCTTGTAGCGCTATTCCGGCTATTGGACTTCAACGAGCTCCACACGCCGATCCGACGCGTCCTTTTACTGCTTGCCAACGCTATCCTAGGCCATCCAGCAGCCAAGGACGGACTCATGTCTGCTTCTAACGTGCCCAAGATCATCGACGCTGGAGAAACCCACAGGGCGAACCTCTTCTCCAATCTCTTTGGTGCCAATCTAAAGAGCGCGAAACGCGATGCGCAAGAAATTTTCGACTATCTCTGTCGGTTCGGCATCGGTTTTGGGACCACGAACCTGATCGATAAAACCTGATTTTCGGTTCGGAAGACGAGAACGTCACCCAACATTTTCATGACCTGCTTGAGGTCGACGGCTTCTACGGTGCAACCGAACGATATCGCGGCGAGCAACGCCGCTATATCGAGACGCCAGAGGCGCAGAACGGTGACCGGCACGCCTTCCTGGACATGCTCGTTGACCAAAGGCGCGGGCTGTTTTTCAAGATTCCAGATGCAGACGCCAACGAACTGAAACTTTGGCGTTTAACCGTTTTTCATAGCGCTGGCGAATATCTTCACGATGTCTCGCAACCGCTAAATGACGGCCGGCGTGTTTCGCGTCAAACGGTCAGCAAGCTCGTAAATGGGCTCAACCGCATTTTCACTGGACTCCTTACCACGACAAAGAGCGAGCTGCTGTTAGCGACCAGTCTGTCGCACTCCGGCGCCAAGATTAGCCAACTGCTCGAAGACAAAGTCGCCATCAACTCCCACGGGCGTGTGGAGCGAGTCGAAATGGCCCTGTGCCGCGAATTTCCGCATCTCATCGTGACGCTGCCCAACGGGCAAACGAGATCGCTGGCACTCAACCTCACCCGCTACGAATTCCTCATGCGCGTGAGCGAAGGCGCGCTGCCAGGCAATTTCTCTCGCGAATGCTACGAGGATCTGCTGGCGTTCAAGAGCGCACTTCTCTCGGCTGCGGCAATCGGCCGCCATACCCTGGACGACGATGACAATGGACTTATATTCCGGCTTCTCGCCCTGGATATCAGCGGCAGCGCCATCGACCAAGTCGTAGAGATCTCAAATGACTGAAATCGTCCAGCTTCCTCCGCCGCCGGCGAGCTATCATGATGACAACGACATGTGGCTCGACGAGCAGATTTGGGGCCATCGACTTTGGGAGCAGGATCCATGGCTCCTATTCCTCGAATTTCTCTCGGTCGCAGAAGCTTCGCATGCAACCGGACAGCTATTCGCAGCCGACGCGACGCAATTTCCATTCAGCTTCCGGCCGGCGCAACGGCCCTATCTGCGCAATCTCTTGTTCAACAACGACAAGCTGCTGGAGATCGCCGATCGTTATCCCGACAACGAAACCGCATGGGCTAAATGGCTGGAGTGGATGCAGAGCAACTCCAAAATGGTCGCTCACCGCGACTTTTCTTACCTCAAGAACAGATTTCAGAACTTCGAACAGCTCGTCAAAGTCATTGAAATGCTGCGCTCTGCGACGATCGAAAGCAGCATAAATAAGAGATGGAGTTCGCGCTTCGTATTCCCGTTCGGGCGCCATGCGATTTATGAAGACCTCAACACTGAGGGTAACCGCGAATACATCAATTTCACGCGCAACGGCGATCTGCTTTATCAGATGCTCGCGCGATCAAGCGCTGCGCCCGAACTCGCGCGACATTTTGCACATCTGTTCGAGCGGCGTGACTCCTGTGATCGCCTGACAGAACTCATCCAGCCGGAAGTCGCAGAGGAGCGGCATACGCGAAGCGGCAGCTACTGCCTTACGCCAAGCATCCCGCCTTTGACGTGCTGGCCCAGGATTGGCTGGCCGTTCTAGAGCTTCAGCTCCCGAGATTCGACGCCTATCCCTACCTGACGATCCTGGGAGCACTGCATATCACCCTTTATCAGCTGCAGGTAGCGGCCCACGTCTGCGACAAACCCAAGCCCCACTTCATTTGCGAAGTTGTCGCGCCCAAGAAGACGCTTGTCCGCGAGCTTTCCGCAGGCAATTACATCGCGAACAACCAACTATCGCTTTCGGCTGTCGAGACCTATGTGCGAAACATTGGCAAGTCGCCGGAATGGATCGTTGCGGCGGCAGAGCAGTCGGGAGTTGGAGCATGTCGTGAAATCATGCGAGAAAAAGTTCGCTGGCCCGACGAGGACTACACCGGGCCAGTCGATCCTGATGTTCTCCTCGAAAATCTGCGTCACACAGCGCAGCGGCGCCATCGCCAGCATACGGCGAACGTCCACAACAGCCTGGGACGGGGCGCAGGGCTGGTCTCGCGTCGCGGTACCAATCGGCTGCGTTACGCACCAAACCGACGAACTCCTCAAAGCCTTAATCCTCGCCAACGTTCCGGTCCGCATGGACTATGGCCAATTCCTTGGCCGCCTCTACGACCGCTACGGCCTCGTCTTTGGGGAGCAAGAGGGACAGCTTGCCATTACGACGGAGGACTTTGACAAGCGCGCGTTTCAAGCCAATGCCTCGCGGCTCGAAAATCGCCTCAAGACCATCGGCATGCTGCGGCGGCTCTCCGACGCCTGCGCCTATGTCGAAAATCCCTTGCGGAGATCCGCAGTATGAACGTCGCCTCGCTCGTCGGCGCAGTCGCCGCCGCCTATCTCCGCGAAGAACTCCAGGCCGACACGGGCGCAGTGCAGTCGACTGCGCGCTACGTGCTCAATCTCAGCGCCGAACAGGTTGCGGCCGTCGCACGCGCCGTGCTCGCGGATCCGTTTCTCGATGACCGCATCGACATCAAGCTGCCGATCTCGCTTGTGAGCGGCCAAGGTCTGCCCGAAGAGACGCTGACGACCGAAGGTGCCACCTACTATCGAAACGCTGATTGTCCGAAGGCTGCCTATCGCTGCGAACACGAACATGGCGAAGACGCCTCGATCCGTGAAATTGCGAAACTTGGCCCTCCTGAGCTACTCGAGCGAATTGACCTTTGGGTTCGCGAGGCATCAAAAGGCCTGCCTATTGCTCAGGAACAGCAAAATGGTGGGCAAAAGCGCTGGCAGGACTCCGCGATCTTCGAATCGTCTCGATCGACCGCTTTGCGGCCTACATCTTGCGAACCCGCCGGGAAAACGAGGAGTCCGGTCGCCCAATCATCGACGCGCTGGGCGCCGCAATGCCGGCGCTGCGTCTCCCCAATGACCCTGCGTGCTTCGGAAGCCTCAAAGAGCGCCAGCGCGCCATGTATCGGCATGGAAGCAGCAATTCAACAACGCTCACAAGAGGCGATCTGGACCGCTCCTCAAGCAGACCTCAAGCCAGCTTCTACTTACCGAAGAAGACCTGCGCAACGCTTTCGAAAAGGTTGCGCACCAGATCCCAAATGTCTGCCATCCCGCGATCGAAGCTTTTATCGGGGCGCCCAGCGGCTGGAACGCCCAGGCCGAAGCTTTAGCAGAACAAGATTGGGAGCAAATTAAGCCGATCTTCGATGGCCTGCAGCGCGAGAAATTCAACCTTGGCAAGGACACGCTTGAGTTCTTCAGTGAGCTCGAAGAAGACAAGCTAGAGGATGAGGAGCTGGAATACCTCAAGCTCTTGTCCAAGCGGTCGGAAAAAATCGATGAAGATACAGAGTTCTATGAAGCCCACCGTAGCGAAATCAAAGACGACAAGAAACTGAAGTCGGCTTGGGATCGCTTCGTATATGGCCGCCCCATCGAAACGACTTGACTTCATCGCCGGAATTTGCGCGGTCATGGAGCCACTTTACAACCGCATGCCGACGGGCGATCAGCGCAAGCTGAAAATAAAATGCGAATCGGCGACAAAGAGAGACCTGCGATCTCTCAACTATGAAGCCGGTCTCTATTTCGCGCACCGCTACGCCGGCCTACGTCGGCTGTTCGGCCGAATGATCGACTGGGATGTCGGTGATCTTTTCGAATTCGACAAGCTTGTCGCCGACTGGAAAAAGGCCGACAAGGCTAAAAACAAGCTCAACACGTCCACCGCCAAACCGGCCCTGCAGCTCAAATTCGTCGTCGAATTGGAGACAACGACCGATGGTGACAGCATCCAAAAGCATTCCACGCAGTTAATCTGGCGCTATAACCCCTCATACGTCGCGAGCCAACTGATCGACGACTGGGGGCGGCTGACCCAAAATCCCTTCACGGCCTGCCGCACGCAGCGTGAATTCACCGCCGATAAAACGATCGATTTGGCCAACGTAAAGACGTTCATGCCGGCGTTCGATCGCGATCGTGGCTCGTTCGTACCGACACCCAAGCCTGACCGGAATCTCGACGCACTTTGGCGCAAGAATCTCGACGAGTGCGTTGATCAAGCCTATCTGTCCGCCCGAGATGCCAAGACGTTGGGTGAGGCATTTACAACTTTTGAAAGCGCCTACAAGCTCTCAATCGTCGACTTTTCGACCAAAGGAGGCGGCACCGACTCCGTCCTCAATCAGACGACAGCATACGCTGCGCTGCTCGACGCCGTCCTTACCCTCGCCAAGGGCGATCGAAATCGCGATAAACTGCTTAAGCCACTACTCATGATTGGCGTCGCGCCAATCGACGGCGGCAGGCCGGCGGCCGTCGTCGCGCCCTGGCATCCGATGCGTCTGGCGGCCATATGGCGGAAGTCCAAGCTCGCCGTCGATCTCGTTAAACAGATTCTCGGCAGTGTCGAGGCGGAGGGCGATCCCAAGCTGTTTTTCCGCGATCTCG
>JADKKB010000005.1:732500-853841 GCA_016720705.1 Chloracidobacterium sp.
TATGTGATGTGGGTTGACGCAACAGGGTAGGCAAGACAGCTGATGGATGCTGTTGAAGTAAATAGGCCGTAGCTTAGGAAAATCCGGGCTGCACAAGGCTAAATACACGGACGAAAGTACGGATCTTCGGATCCGGAACAAGTTGCTGACCCCAGTTGCCAAGAAAATTCCCGTTCATCTATACATACCCCACTGGCAGTACCGCAAACCGACACAGGTAGGTGGGATGAGAATTCTAAGGTGCTTGTGAGAACCCTCGTTCAGGAACTCGGCAAAATGTAACCGTAACTTCGGGAGAAGGTTAGCCCTGTCAACCAATGGCAGGGTCGCAGAGAAATGTTTCAGGCGACTGTTTAACAAAAACACAGGTCTCCGCAAAGTTGTAAAGACAACGTATGGGGGCTGACGCCTGCCCAATGCTGGAAGGTTAAAAGGAGTGGTTAGTCGTAAGGCGAAGCTGCGAATTGAAGCCCCAGTGAATGGCGGCCGTAACTATAACGGTCCTAAGGTAGCGAAATTCCTTGTCGGGTAAGTTCCGACCTGCACGAATGGCGTAACGATCTGAAAGCTGTCTTAACGAGGGACACAGCGAACTTGTAGTACCGGTGAAGATGCCGGTTTCCCGCATCAAGACGGAAAGACCCCGTGCACCTTGACTACAACTTGATAGTGATTTCGGGCAAACGATGCGCAGCATAGGTGGGAGGCTTTGATGTCAGGCTTTTGGGCTTGGCGGAGCCACAGGTGAGATACCACCCTTCGTTTGTTTGGACTCTAACCTAGTTCCGTAATCCGGATCAGGGACATTATCAGGCGGGTAGTTTGACTGGGGCGGTCGCCTCCTAAAGAGTAACGGAGGCGCTCGAAGGTTGGCTCAGGCTGTTTGGAAATCAGCCGCAGAGTGTAAACGCATAAGCCAGCTTAACTGCGAGACATACACGTCGAGCAGGTACGAAAGTAGGAGTTAGTGATCCGGCGGTCGCTTATGGAAGTGCCGTCGCTCAACGGATAAAAGGTACGCCGGGGATAACAGGCTGATCCTGCCCAAGAGTTCACATCGACGGCAGGGTTTGGCACCTCGATGTCGGCTCATCATATCCTGGGGCTGAAGAAGGTCCCAAGGGTTCGGCTGTTCGCCGATTAAAATGGTACGTGAGCTGGGTTCAGAACGTCGCGAGACAGTTCGGTCCCTATCTGGTGTGGGCGCAGCAAAATTGAAGGAATCTGACCTTAGTACGAGAGGACCGGGTTGGGTTGACCTCTAGTGTACGTGTTATCACGCCAGTGGTATCGCACGGTAGCTATGTCGAGCATGGATAAACGCTGAATGCATCTAAGCGTGAAGCCAGACCTAAGATTAATTTTGCCAGTGAGACTCGTGGAAGACCACCACGTAATAGGCTGGAGATGTAAGTGCAGTAATGTATTAAGTTGACCAGTACTAATTGTCCCAAGGCTTGACCATAAAATTTGTTGACTAGCAAATTTAATTTCAAGCAATTTGTGGAAATATACAATGTATTCAGTTATCAGATATCAAGTCTTGAAAATCTGACGCCGTCCTTACGAGGATCGCATCGTTCAGTTTTCCGGTGATATTGTCGGTAGGGTCACACCCGTTCCCATCCCGAACACGGAAGTTAAGCCTACTGGAGCCGATGATACTGCAGCTTTCAGTTGTGGGAAAGTAGGAAGTCGCCGGATCTAAATCACACGAAAAAGCCCGCTCAATTGAGTGGGCTTTTTCGCGTTTGCCATACCGGGCGAACTTTTTTCTTGTATTGACCGATATGACGCTATAATCGTGAATGGCCTCTCGTCTCTTATGAACTTCGAGCGATTCTTCAAAGTGATCTCATATGCCGTGGTTTCGTGCGGGTTTTTCTCGCTTTGGGTTTCCGGGACGTTTGGGCTTACGAGCACCATTTTGTTTGTATCGTTGGTCGCAGCCGCGTGGGCTCTAGAAGATTCCAGGTGGCAGCTATCGGAAAGGGTGGGGACGATTCTCATCGTGCTAGCGATGCCGGTATTCTATCTTGCGTGGCGGTTTGGGCTTTTCGAGTTTAGCGGATCTGAAACGGCCGTGGCCGGGATTCTCGCTCGGATGATACTGTCGCTAACCGCGATCAAGCTATTGCAGAAAAAGAATGGTCGCGACTGGATATTCCTCTATGTGATGGCTTTCTTCCAGGTGCTCCTTGTTGCTGGGCTCAGCATCAGTGCCATGTATTTGGGTTCATTTGTGCTATTTCTTCTGGTTTCGGTATGTGCGATCATCACATTTGAGATCCGCAAGACATCTTCGACGGTGCACCACGCGGGGTCGCCTGACGCACCCGCGAAAGGAACCGAACCGGGGACAGTTGCGATCTCGGTTAATAGGTTGCCGACAGTTGCCGTCGCTCTGATCATCTTCACCGTTATAGTGGCTCTCCCGCTCTTTTTCGTCCTACCACGGGTTGGGAGTGCCGGACTTGGGGTAAGCCAGCCTAGCCTAGCGACCTCGTCTGGATTCTCCGATGTGGTGAAACTTGGTGGAATCGGCAAGATCCAACAGAACGACGCTGTTGTGATGCGGGTTAGATCCGATCGTGGTGGTCGGGCATTGGACGGGATGTATTTGCGGGGAGTTGCTCTTGATTCCTTTGACAACCGCAGTTGGAGTAAGTCGAAGCGGTTTTCTTCGGAGCCGTACGTGCGAGGCGATCGGGACGTGATCCAGTTTGATTTTGCGACCGGGCGAGACACTTTGACAGCACAGACGATATATCTCGAGCCGCTCGATTCACCGATACTTTTTGGGATGCCGCGTGTAGTCGCCGTTCAAGGCAACTTTCCGGTGTTGAACAGAGATGCGTACGGATCGATTTCTTTCCAAAGGGCCGACGATCGGGTTAGTTACAAGGTCTTTTCTGACGTAAGTGTTCCTCCGGTAGAACGCCTGTTAAACGACAATGGAGTTTACCGTGCGGACGATTCCACATATTTGCAGTTACCGTCCAACCTTGATGGTCGAATTTCCTCGCTGGCTACGTCGGTCACGGCCGGCAAACTCAGTCGTTATGAAAAGGCGACTGCGATCGAGAAGTATCTGCAATCAACCTTTAATTATACCCTTGAACAAAAGGCCGGCGGCGACGAACCGCTCTCAGACTTTCTGTTTAACGTTAGAGAGGGACATTGTGAGTACTTTGCTACCGCGATGGCGGTAATGTTGCGGACGCAGGGAATCGCGACGCGTATCGTAAATGGTTTTAGCGGAGGTGAGTATAACGACACCGCCGATGTGACGATCGTCAGGCAGCGTAATGCACACGCGTGGGTCGAGGTCTATTTTCCGAAGGAAGCGGCGTGGATCACATTTGATCCGACGCCATTTGCAGGACAACCGCAAGCGGGAACATCGTCAGCATTGATGAGCGGTCTGAGCAAATATGTCGAAGCCTTTGAGATGTTTTGGATCCAGTATTTTGTCGCATATGACAATCAGGAACAAGCATCGATCGCGAGATCATTCAAGCGTGGATTCTCTGAATATCAATCGTCGGCCGCGGATGGTTTGTCTAGAGCCCAACAAATCGTCGCCGAATGGTGGGCCGAGGTGCGTGGGGACAAAGGCGCTTCGACGAGTGCCGCCGCAATCGGAATGGCCGTTAGCTACCTAGTCGGAACAGTTGTGATTATCTTGATCTGTATTTGGTCAATTCGGCGAATTGGCCGGCTAAAGCTATGGACCCGATTACGCCGACGTCTCTCCAGCAAGAGCGACAAGTCCATTGTCGAGTTTTATCAAAGAATGCTTGAGGTCCTCGCCGATCGCGGCATTGTGCGGCAACCCCACCAAACCCCGCTCGAGTTTGCCCACGAGTCCGGCATCCCGGAAGCACTTTTCGTCACCGAAACCTACAACCGTGTACGCTACGGCAAAGATAACCTGCCAAAAGATCAAGCCGAGAAGATCAATGAGTTTCTTGTAAGCCTTGCGGCAGGGAAATGATACGAGTTTAGCTTACGGATCGAAATTGCATTCTTCGCCGGAAAGACCGATTGTCAGAATTGAATCCCGACGCTAAGAAGGCAAGAACTGCGAGTCTTTGGTCCGCAATTGAATTTGCAAAAAAAGCGACCCGCGAAACATTTGGATTGCGAGCGGCAGAGTCATTCTGTCGTGCGTAAGTCGGGGTTCAGCAAAACAGTCGACTCGTTAAGATCGTCACCAGCAGTAACTATCCGCGGGGCAAATCTAAACCGCTTCGAATTTGAAGTTATTACATCCCGGATTGAGGCGGGTCAGGTACGGATTTTCTCAGGTAGTATCGTTGGGTGGATTATGCTAGCCTAACAGTTTGCGAATGGTATGAAAAAAGTCGGTTTTGTCAGTCTTGGG
The DNA here is from genome assembly GCA_016720705.1 of Chloracidobacterium sp. Classification (NCBI taxonomy): domain Bacteria; kingdom Pseudomonadati; phylum Acidobacteriota; class Blastocatellia; order Chloracidobacteriales; family Chloracidobacteriaceae; genus Chloracidobacterium; species Chloracidobacterium sp. The sequence continues at coordinate 736,888 of JADKKB010000005.1, forward strand.
TGTCCGAAGAATCTCGTTGACAGCGAGGTTATGATGGGGCAGTTGGCCGCCGCCGGTTACGACATCACAAATGATGCCGGGGATGCCGACACAGTGGTTGTCAATACGTGCGGCTTTATCGAGTCGGCGAAGCAGGAATCGATCGATGCTATCCTCGAAGCCACGCGTTGGAAATCAGAGGGCAAGGCGAATCGCGTAATTGTCGCGGGGTGCCTGGTCGAACGTTACCGTGACGACTTGATGGCTGAACTCCCGGACGTCGATGCCTTTATAGGAACGTCACAGGTCGGCGAGATCCTCAATGCGGCAGATGACAGTTTCGACGCAAATCAACTGACCATCACCCCGATCGGCAACAAATCCTCGACATATCTTTATGATGAGCATACGCCCCGCATTCGGGCGACCGATGCCCATACCGCATTTATCAAGATCGCCGAAGGCTGTGACCGCCCTTGTGCATTTTGCTCCATACCCGGGATGCGTGGCAGTTTTCGCTCGCGTCGCTTCGGTTCGATCATTGAGGAGGCACGCGAACTTGCAAAACAAGGGGTGAAGGAGGTCGTGCTAATCGCGCAGGACTCATCACGATATGGCGAGGACCTTGGTGAGGTTGACGCTCTCGCGGCACTCATTCGAGCGCTGGGTGAGATCGACGGATTGGAGTGGATCCGCCCGATGTACGCATTTCCAACGCATATCTCTGACGCATTTCTGTCAGCAATTGCCGAGACACCGAAGGCTGTAAAGTATCTGGATATGCCGTTGCAACACGCTTCGCGTAATGTCCTAAAACTGATGAAACGGGGCGGCACTCGCGACTCGCTAGAACGTCTGATCGAACGTGTGCGAACAAAAGTGCCGGGAATCGCGATCCGTACGACATTCATTACAGGGTTTCCCGGCGAAACCGAAGAGGATTTTGGGGAACTGATCAAGTTCGTCCAAAACTGCAGATTTGATAACGTCGGTGTCTTTACCTACTCGGACGAAGAAGGGACAGCGGCCTTTGACTTGCCGGACAAGGTTGATCCACGAGTAGCCAAACAGCGGCGAAATCGATTAATGAAAGAGCAGGCCAAGATCAGTAATCAATTGAATAAGGCTAAGGTCGGAAAGACGTTCAAAGTACTTTTCGAGGGTCTCTCGCAGGAGTCAGATTTACTTTTCCAAGGACGCCTGGAAGGACAGGCTCAGGAAATAGACGGCTACATTTTGATAAATGACGTGCCGGAGAACTTCAAGCCGTCGATCGGGTCGCTCTACGACGTGAAAATTACCGCGGCTCACGATTATGACCTTGTGGGAATGATAGTCGAATCAGAACGGCCGAACACCGTGTAATAAGAGTTTACGGACCTCAAGAATTCATTTGCGGCGTTTCCGGAATTAACGAATCTCCAATCCACTTCTTTATCTTGTAAGCCGATATATCAACAATGCGGCTCGCTTGGTCAGCATTGGTAGTGAACTGAGTTCGGCTGATTCACCCTTAGCGTGCGATGCTCTTGAACCTCCGATGCCGATCCCGTCGAGGCTTGGAACAAGGTCAGCGACAAATGCGATGTCACCGGCACCGCGCTCGCCCGGGTCGAGAGCCTCGATCGCCCCAAACCCGAGATCTTTGCTAACCTTGTCGAGATCGGCAAGTAACCCGTAGTTTCCATCATTCGGTGACATAGCCGGCAGGCCGTCTTCGAAAGTTATCGTTGCTGTGGTCCCAGGCAGGCTCTTCGCGACGATTTCCATCATACGAGTCCGCGCTGAGAGTTTTTGAGCTTCGCTAATAAACCTCAGGTCGCCATTTACAACCGCTTTTGCCGCCACCACGTTGGTCTTTCCAAAGGCTCGCCCATCGGCATCTTTGGTTTCGACCGTGGTTCCTCCGACGATGAGAGACGGGTTGAATGTGAGATACTTCTCCTTACTAAGAGCAATACGGAATTCATTTAATATCCGTGCGGCTTCAAATACCGCGCCATGACCCATACCATCGCGGAATATCTGACCCGAATGACCCGTTTTAGCCGTAACTTCGAGTCTCCAAGAGCTAAACCCTCGTCGCCCAACCGTAGCCGTATTGAGAACTGTACCTTCGAAGCTTAGGGCAGCATCGCTACGTTTGGCGGCCGCCACCATATCGCGGCGGCTCGCCTCGATCGGGTCGGCCGTATCTTCTTCGTCGCCCGTAAACATTACAATTATCCTAGTGTCCTTTAGGGCTCCCACAGCCTGTAGAGCCTTCAGTGCTTGAATAATTATCAAATTTCCACCTTTCATATCCCCGATGCCGGTGCCAAATGCACGCGTGCCGTCGAGTCTGTAGGGTTCGCCCCGAAGAACGGTGTCCAAATGCCCAAGTAGTAAAAGTCGCTTGCCGCAGTTACCGGTGGACTCAGCCATGAGATGGCCTGCTCGCTTAAATTCGGGCGGCAAATCGATCCACGTGGTTTTCATCCCTAAAGATTCGAATTCCTTCTGATAGACCGAACCGACCTTCTTGACTCCCGCTATGTCTTCTGTCGGACTTTCGATATTGACAGTTGTCTCAAGTAAAGCAATGGCCGATGCATTGTTCCTATCAATGAAGTCGACGATCTTCTTTTCATCCGGACTAAGTGTCTGCCCCGAATTTGCAACGACAAACATCGCAATACCTACGGCGATCATCGGCCAAGTAGCGAATCTGTTTTTATTGGAATAAAACATTTTAGTTTTTCCTCGATTTAATCAATGAGCGATCCGTAGATCAAAACCCGCAATTTTCCAAAATCGTCGATGTTGCCGGCAGGAATCAACTGAGTGAAGTAGACGACCACTAATTTTTCCTTTGGATCTACCCAATAATTCGAATGGTACGCTCCACCCCAACCAAATTCGCCAACTGACGATGGTGTTCCGCTTGCTCCGACATCTTTTACGATCGAAAATCCTAAACCGAATCCTACTCCATCACGGTCATACGGTATCTTCCTTAGATGGTCAGCCGTCATCAATTCCACTGACTTTCGGCTAAGAATTCGAACGCCTTCAAGTTCTCCATTATTGAGAAGCATTTGTAAAAAGCGTGCATAATCATTTGCGGTCGACAAAAGGCCGGCACCGCCGGAAAAGCTTTTTTTGGGACCCGTCAGATACGCACCTTGTCCGACACCTAAGCCAGGGGCAGGTGCCTTTTCGATATTCGAGCCCTTGGCTGAATAGACTGTCGTAAATCGATCTGCCTTGTCAGTACCGAGGTAAAATGACGTGTCGGTCATTTTGAGCGGTTTTGTGATGCGTTCAAAGATAAATTGGTCTAGAGGCAAACCGCTGACCTTTTCCAAGACAGCACCGAGAATGTCGGTCGAATAGCCATAGATAAATTTTTCACCCGGCTGAGCATCCATTGGCAATGCTGCAATCCGTTTGACGGTTTCGGAAATAGCCTCGTCGCGATCGGCAAAGTACCATCCGGTAATATTTGCAGCTTCCCACTTGTCTTTAGCCGGACCGCTGCCGTAACTGATTCCGGACGTATGTGTTAGGAGGTCGCGGATCGTGATCGCTCGTTTTGCCTTTACGATATCGTAGCCGCCACCATCCTTTGGCTGGGCAACCGTTGTGTTCGCAAACTCGGGGAGGTACTTGCTCAATGGGTCCGAAATCAGCAATTTGCCTTCTTCCTGCATTATCATAATTCCGACGCTGGTCAGTGCTTTACTTTGAGAAGCGATGCGAAATATCGAATCAGTACGCATCGGTGATCGAGACTCCAGATCTCTATATCCGAAGGAATTTAGGTATACGACCTTACCATTCCTAAGCACCATTGCGACGCTGCCAGCAAGACGCCCGTCCTTCACATAACTATTCAATACTGTAGAAAGGTTCTCAAGCTTTTCAGCTGAAATGCCAAGTTCCGTTAATTTCGCCTTGGGCAACTGCTGTGCAACTGAGACGCTCGCGAACCATAATATGACGGTGACCGCGAGCGGGATCGAAATTCGGTATCTATTAGCTTTCATAAGTTTCTCCGCGTGCGAAAACGATTATATATACAAATCTCAGTGAGCTCCATCAATTAGGTCGCCAAAAACTAATCCTACAAAAATGTAGGAAAAGTATTAAATGGCGTGTTGGTTTGTAGCTTACCTTTTGAATGCCAAATCGTTGAGCTAAACTCTCATTTTTGATGGGTCATCCATCTGCCACCAAAATCTATTGTAATAGCTTCGATCATTATATATAGACTATTAGGAGAATTATGAACGCTAAGAATGTTTTGAATTATGCCGCTGATCAGGAGGCTCGATTCGTGTCTATTCGATTTACGGATCTGATCGGATCGTGGCACCACCTAACGTATCCGATCGAACGGCTATCTGAGGATAGCTTTGAGGATGGATTTGGCTTTGACGCGTCTAGTCTGCGCGGGTGGGCCGCCATTCACGAATCGGATATGCTCCTTGTTCCGGATCCTTCACGTTTTTGGATCGATCCGTTTACTGAGGATACGACGCTTTGCCTGATCGCTAATGCGGTCGACCCGATCACAAAGGAGGGATATTGGCTGGACCCGCGGTCGATCGCGCAGCGTGCCGAAAGCTATTTGAAGTTCACCGGCATCGCGGACACGATTTTTGTCGGTCCCGAAGCTGAGTTCTTCATATTTGACGAGGCTAGGTATCACAACGATCAGAATTCGGCGGGTTATATGGTCAATTCCGAAGAAGGGCATTGGAATTCGGGACGGAAATCCGGCGATCTCGGCCGAAACAATGGTTATCACATCCGCCCGAAAGAGGGATATGTGCCGGTGGCCCCGCTCGATACACTGATCGATATCAGAAACACGATCTCATCGATCCTCGGCGAAGTTGGGATCAATGTTGAATGCCATCATCACGAGGTTGCAACCGCCGGCCAATGCGAGATCGACTTTGAATTCTCGAATCTTTTGCACACGGCCGACAACGTAATGTTATTTAAGTACGTGGTGAAAAATACGGCACATGCGGCAGGCAAGTCCGCGACCTTTATGCCGAAGCCGATCTATGGCGACAACGGTTCCGGAATGCATTGTCACCAGTCGCTTTGGAAAGATGGCACGCCACTTTTCGCGGGAGATCAGTACGCTGGACTTTCCGAAATGGCCAAGTTTTACATCGGCGGCCTTCTGAAGCACGCTCCTGCGTTAATCGGATTTGCAGCACCGACAACGAATAGCTACAAGCGTCTGGTGCCAGGATTTGAGGCTCCGGTCAATCTCGCATACTCTGCCAGAAACAGGTCTGCGGCCGTTCGCATTCCGATGTTCTCATCCTCGCCGAAGGCGAAGCGCCTAGAATTTAGACCGCCGGATCCTAGCTGCAATCCCTATATAACGTTTGCTGCGCTACTTATGGCGGGTCTCGACGGGATTCAGAATCGCATCGATCCCGGCGAACCGCTTGATAAGGATATTTACGACCTTCCGCCGGAAGAGCTTAAGAATGTACCGTCGTTGCCGGGCAGTCTTGATGAGGCCTTGGATGCATTGGAGAAAGATCACGAATTTCTGTTAAAGGGCGATGTCTTCTCGGTCTCCTTAATTGAACGATGGATAAGATATAAACGCGAGAACGAGATCGCACCACTTCGGCAGCGTCCGCATCCGCTCGAATTTTCTATGTATTACGATATCTAAACTGATATCAATTGCATTGGACAAAAGGGCGGATCGAACGATCTGCCCTTTTTTGCTATCCTTTGAGAGATGAAAGTCGAATCAGTCCCGATCATTGGCGATAATGTGAAGCTCGAGCCATTGCGAGTGGATCATATCCCCGCGCTCTGTGACGTGGGGCTAGATGGCCAACTTTGGAAATGGACTACGAGTGTTATCGCAAATGCCTTAGATATGGAACGCTACGTCAAACGAGCGCTTGTGGAACGAGACCTCGGGGCATCAGTACCTTATGTGACCGTTGTCAAAAATAGCGGAATGATCGTTGGGGCGACGCGGTTTGGCAATATTGACGTGGCCAATCGAAAAGCGGAGATCGGTTGGACTTGGGTAACGCCCAAATGGCAAAGGACGTCAGTTAACACCGAGACGAAATTGTTAATGCTCTCCCACGCCTTTGAGCAATGGAAATGTATACGCGTCGAGTTTAAGACCGATGCGAACAACCGGCGGTCGCGGAAGGCAATAAAGCGGTTGGGTGCAAAAGAAGAGGGAATATTGCGAAACCATATGATCACCGAGTCGGGGCGGTTTCGCGATTCGGTTTATTTCAGTATCATAGAGAACGAATGGGACGCGGTTAAACAGCGACTTTGCCGTAGATTGGAAAAACGAGATGAAGATTAGATTTAGCTTTGTGTTGGTTGGTGCTATCTCAGTGGGAACTGCAGGGTGCGGTGCGTCGCCGACAGTAAATAGAGCGGGTAATACAATTCAAAATCAACCTGTTGTCGCCGGGAATACGGTTCCTCCGACATCTGTTGCCCCACCGGCGGGCCAAGCACCGATACCTGGAATTACGGGTCCGGCAAATCAGTCGAATATCGACGTTAATACACCTCCCGCAGGCAACGTAGGTCCTCAAAAACGGCAGATCGTTGATGTTCCGGCAACCGGGCCTCCGTTGAAACCGATGGCGGTTGAGGCTAGTGAGGATTCTTCGATTGTCACAATAATGGACCGTTCCGGAGTAGCAACGGAGACTAGGACATTCCGGTCTGACCAAAACATTGCGAAATTGGTGAAGCAGACCTACCCAACCGGATCAAAGGTCACGATCATCCTTAAAAATGGCAGGAAGATTTCGTTGGACGGCTCAAAGATACCTCAAATAAACGCGGTATCATTGACAACGATCCGCGAACTCGCCGGTATCAAACCGCCGGCACCAAAGACGGATACCGGGTCAAAAGGGACGGCCCCCACCGACAGGAAGCCACAATGATCCGAAGTCAGCTTTGATATGGAAAGATTTAACATTATTTGTCCGTGCTGCGAGGCAACTATAACCATTGACGCACAAACCGGCGCGGTACTTTCACACGAGGTCCAGAAGAAAGTATTGGGTTCGTTCGAGGATCTCAAAGGAGAATTGTCTAAGCAAAAAGATATGCGAGATCAGTTGTTCGCTCAAGAAATGTCTTCGGTAAAAGACCGCGAACGATTGTTGGACGAGAAATTTAAGGAGGCACTGAAGCGTGCCGACAAGGATACAGGGATACCTTTCAGAAATCCGCTCGATATGGATTAGTACATAATTCTTACTACTCCGGTTAAAATGACCCAAACTTCTACATCCAACAGTCTTGAAATCTCTTCAAGAGAGAGGCTTATCGTGGCTCTCGATGTGTCGAGTTCGCGAGAAGCCTTTTCTCTGGTAAATGAGCTAAAAGATGAGGTTGGAGCCTTTAAGATTGGACTTCAGCTATTTTCAGCCGAAGGGCCGGCATTCGTCCGTGAGTTGGTCGATATCGGGGCGAAGGTATTTCTAGATCTGAAGTTTCACGATATCCCAAACACAGTTGCAAAGGCTGCGGTAGAAGCGGCAAGGACCGGAGCGTGGATGATCAATGTGCACGCATTGGGCGGCAGGGAAATGATGATTCGAACCTCAGACGACGTGAGGGAGTTCTGCATCATTAACTCGATCGAAACGCCTAAACTCATTGCTGTAACCGTTCTCACAAGCGCTGACAGCCTAACGTTAAATGAAATAGGCATATCTCGGGATGTTGAAACGCAGGTAGCGGAACTTGCCAAATTGACTGCACTTTCCGGATTTGACGGCGTAGTCGCGTCGCCAATGGAAGTGCAAACGATTCGCCAAGCCGTCAACGACGTGGGATTTCTTGTGGTTACGCCGGGTATTCGTCAGAACACTGCAACGAAAGACGATCAAAAGCGTGTAACTACTTTTGCTGAGGCTATGGCAAACGGATCGGATTACGTTGTCGTCGGCCGTCCAATAACCGAAGCTTCTGACCGTTTAAGAGCGGTGTACGAAATTCTTTCATAGATTCGACTAGTATTTAATGACTTCCTGCCCAATTACCCGACCATCACGACTCTTGGTAGTCCCGATCGCATTTCTATTTGCGGTCGCTATTTTTACAGGCCTGGCAGTGGCTCAATCTGCAACCATACTCACCGCCGGCCAGGAAACGTCGTTTCGGGTAGGCGAGAAGTTGAGTTACAGCGTTTCATACGAAACTTTCCAAGATGTAGCGTACCTTGAAACCCAAGTACTCTCCACCGGGATGCTAGGCGGAAAGCGGGTTTTTGAGATCAACGGCCGGTTGAAAACCTACCAGATCGTAAGCGCAGCTTTATCGCTGATCGACGAAAACCGCACCGTCTTTGTCGCCGCTGACACCGGAATGCCGTTAATGGTTAAGCGGACAAAAAGTAATGTCGTGGTTCCGGTCGATACCGTCGAGAACTTTCTGTCGTCGCCGGCGATGGGAAACGATCTACTTTCCTTGGTGTATGCGATCAGAGCGACTGGAGGTTCGGGCAGTTTTACTTTAACGGAAAATGGCGAATCCCACGCGGTAACCGTTCAGCCGACCAAACCGGAAAAAGTGAAAATATCGGCCGGCGAATTCGATTCGACGGTCTCGGTCATTAACAGCAGTTTTTTTGTTCTGAAGGGCATTAAGAACGTAACTATAAATTTGAGTGCCGATGATAGACGCTTACCCATAATGGTCAGGTTTCGGACTTCAACGGGAACGTTTCGAGTGGAGCTTTCAAATGTGCAATACATTGTGCCTGCACAGCCAGAAGTGAGGCCAACACCGGTTCCGGCCGGGACTACGCGCCCTGCACAGCCGCCGCGACCGCAACCGTCTCCGGCACCATACGTATCAAATCAACCGCTTCTGGCCGAACTGGCATTCAATTTGGGCGAAGTTTTAGAGTACAAACTGTCGTCAGCCGGAAATGCCATCGGCATTGTCAGATTCGAAGCAAAGGAGCGAACTTTGTTTCAAAATCGAGACAGTTTGTTGCTGACAGCGATTGTCTCGGGCGTTGACCAGGGAAATAAGACATTCGGACTCGGCGATATGCTTTCGTCCCGCGTAAACCCTGAAACGCTTGCACCTCTGCAGTCGGAATTGAAATTTTCAGGCGTACTTCGACCGTTTAACCAGACAGTAACCTTTGACCCAAAAACCGGCGCGATCCAGGTAGGCGGCCCAAACACTATCGACGCTCCGGTTGGCACGCATAGTCTCGTCTCCCTAATTTATGCAATGCGTTCATTTAACCTGGATCCGAGCAAAAGCCCCGGAAATCCGGTGAATGACACGCGTGTCGCGGTTTACTGGATGGATCGTCCGTATATATTCACGCTCCGGCCGGGGAATCCGGAAATGATCTCGATCAACGGAGTGAAACTGCCTGCCCAACTCATCACGGTCAACACGGGAAATCCGCAATTGGATCAACTGGCCATAAAGGTTTGGCTTAGTACGGAGCGAGGACGAAAGCCATTGCGGTTTTCTGTCGGGACATTTCAAGCTGATCTAATAATTCCAAATATTCAATAAACTTCCAGCATTTATTTTCATATTTAGGCAAAATCGACGCGTTCCGTAATTGAAATTCATTTTCAATTACTCTATGATTCTTACTTGCAGCCGTTCTATGATGGTGTTGGTCGGTCGATACGTAAAATGAACAAATTGAAAGGAACAACAACGGATCATATGTCATTGACCGATCTCCCGATCGGTAAAGACGCTCGCGTAACCGCGGTTGTTGGTAATTCCGGCATCACGCGCCGCTTGATGGAAATGGGTGTCGTTCCGGGCGTTGAGGTTAGGGTGATCAAGACGGCCCCATTTGGCGATCCGATCGAAGTTCGATTGCGTGGATACAGTCTCGCAATGCGTCGAACGGAGGCGGATGCGATCGAGGTCATCATTTGAGGCGGCAGGGACTGGCCAATCAATGAACCAATCTGTTCACACATCCACATTAACGATCGCACTCGCCGGCAATCCGAATGCCGGTAAGACGACGCTGTTTAACGCTCTCACCGGCCTGAAGCAGAAGATCGCGAATTATCCCGGCGTAACGGTTGAGCGCAAAGAGGGGCCGTGGAGCGTGGGTGGTGCGGCGGCGAATCTGATCGATCTGCCGGGGCTTTACAGCCTGGATGCGACCTCGCTGGATGAGCAGATCGCGCGTGAGATAATCACCGGCGAATTGCCTTCGGTGCCAAAACCGGACGTGATCGTAGCGGTTGTTGACGCGACGAATCTCGAGCGCAATCTCTATCTCGTCACGCAGCTTTTTGAGTTTGGAGTGCCGGTGGTTGTGGCACTGACGATGATCGACGTTTTTGAAAAGCAGCAGCACGAGATCGACGTTGAGATGTTATCGGCGTTATTGAAGGTGCCGGTCGTATCGGTAAACGCCAAGAGCCATCGCGGCATCGACGAACTTGCTGAGAAGGTTGCCTCGGTGATCGGAACGGTGCCGGACGTGCCGTACGAGATCACGGCCAACACCGATGAAGACGGTTCGCACGGCAAGATCTTTGCCCGGTACAATTTCATTTCCAACGCCGTGCAAGAGTCCACGTGGCACAGCGATCAGAAGAGCCATCGCGTCTCTGACAAGATCGACCGTGTCCTGACGCACCGCTTTTTCGGATTGATAATTCTGGTAGCGATCTTGCTGGTCGTTTTTCAGACGATATTTTCGTGGGCGAGTTTGCCTATGGATCTACTCGAAAAGGGATTCGGGGCGTTCGGCGACTTTGTTCGGGCGGAGATGCCGCCGGGAATTTTGGCGGATCTGGTGGCGGACGGCATCGTTGCGGGCGTCGGCGGCGTTGTGGTATTTTTGCCGCAGATTTTACTGCTATTTCTGTTTATATCGTTGCTTGAGGACAGCGGTTATATGTCGCGGGCGGCGTTTTTGCTAGACAAACTAATGTCGCGTGTCGGGCTTCACGGCAAGGCATTTCTGCCTTTGATCAGCAGTTTTGCGTGTGCGATACCGGGCATAATGGCGACGCGTACGATCGAGAGTCGGCGTGATCGATTTGCGACGATAATGATCGCTCCGTTTATGAGCTGTTCGGCTCGCTTGCCGGTGTACACGCTGATGATCGGTGCGTTTTTCGGCGGCCAATATGTTTTTGGGTTTGTATCGATCGGCGCTTTGCTGATGTTGATAATGTATTCGATCGGCATCATCGCGGCGATCGCAACGGGATTCGTCCTAAAGCGCACGCTCCTAAAGGCACCGCCACCGCCGTTCCTTATGGAACTGCCGCCGTATCGTCTGCCCAATCTGCGGACGGTGTTTCAGAATATGGTGACGCGGGCGTGGTTGTTTCTCAAGCGTGCGGGTACGGTGATCCTGGCGATTTCGATCATACTTTGGGCACTGATGTATTTTCCGCGAAACGGCCCGGCTCCGATCCCCACAGGCGGAAACGTGAGTGTGAAAGTGCAAACTGATTCGACCGGCGGGGAAGTCGCCGCCGACACGCCGCTATCGGAGTCTGAACAGTTAAAGCACAGTTACGCCGGAAAGCTCGGTCACGCGATCGAACCGGTGATTGCTCCGCTTGGGTTTGACTGGAAGATCGGCGTTGCGCTGATCGCGAGTTTTGCGGCCCGCGAAGTGCTGGTCTCGACGCTCTCGATCATATACAACGTCGGCAAGGACGAAAACGAAGAGTCCGAGACGCTGATCTCGGCCGTACGCGACGCCAAGACCGACGACGGACGCCCGACGTGGACGCCACTGACCGCGTTGACGCTGATGGTTTTCTTTGTATTGGCGATGCAGTGTATGTCCACGCTGGCAGTGGTGCGCCGTGAGACTAACTCGTGGATATGGCCGATATTTATGCTGGTCTATATGACTGGCTTCGCCTACATCGCGGCCTTGCTGACCTATCAGGGCGGCAGATTGCTTGGCTTTGGATAGCGGATTCAGGCCTTTGCGGCCTTAGCGTAAAGCTTCGAGCGTTAGTTAACGCAGAGATCTATAGGTTGCCGTTAGCTTTAGTTAGTGGCAACTTATTAGAAGCCAGCGACAACTGATCAATAGAATGTCTATACAGACGATAATCGTTTTTGCCATCATAGCCGCAGCGGCCTTTTACGGCGCGGTTACGCTCTGGCACAAGCGTAGATCATTTTCCACCAAATCGGACTGTAGCCACGATTGTGGCTGCGGCGAAACGACACATAAACCGAAGTCCTAGCACCGATGCGTCCTTCCAAAAAGCTCTATGTGAGCTAAACCGTACGATTTGTCGGAGTTAAAAACGCCAAAATCGGCACCAAAAACTGCGATTTCCGATCAAAAACCACCGCTTTTGCCCTAAAAACACCCGAAATCCACCCCAAAAACAGTCCTTTTCTGCCCCATTTGTCCCAAAAACCGCCCTTTGTGGGACAATTTGACTACAAAATGGACCACCAAAACCGCCCCCAAACCCGCATAAAACCTACACTTCCCCAAAACTGCCCTGCCCCAAAGGACCGCAATGGGTCAAGTGGTCCACAATTCGGTTCTGATCAAAACTTATGCGACCTTGCGTTGATAGAGGAACTGTTGAAAATCGATGAAAGTAGAGCGGATTTCGGCGACCTCGCCTCAGCCGCTTGCCTTGAGTTGTGGTTCGATCAATTCTGCTCTTGTATCTGCCTCGTTCATTACTTTCGCAGGCTATAACGTCCGGTCTTTTTGCCGCCTGTTTTTTCGACCATCCCGGCTTCTATCAAAGGCCGTAGCAGGTCCATCGCCCCCTGGCGCGAGACTCCGAGTGCTTCCCAGATCTCGGCTGGTGACATACTACCGTGATCCGCCAGCAAACGCAGAAGCTGTTCCTGCCGGGGACGCAGGACGAGCTTTTTGCCGGGTTCGCCTTTGACGGCCTGAACCCGGATCCAAACCCGCTCAAGCGTTTTCACCAGGCCCGTTGCCGAGTATTCGAGCCATCCGGTCAGATCGTCGCCGGACCTGTGAACCTTCGATAGAGCGGCGTAATATGCCGGACGATCTTCCCAGTAGAATTCGTCCACCGAAAAGATATGGTGTGTATCAAACCCTCGCCGATACAGTTCCCACAGGGCCAGAGCACGTCCCGTCCGCCCGTTGCCGTCCGCAAAAGGATGGATCGACTCGAACCGGTGATGCAGAATGGCGGAGCTTATCACCGGCGATATTTCGGTCGATTCCTTATTCCACCAATCCAGAAGCTCCATCATCAGGCCCGAAACATCCTCAGGCGGCGGAGGGATGTGATCGCCGACCCGAACAAAGATACTGCGGTACCGTCCGGCTTCGCCCTGGTCCATAACACCGTCGGCAAGTATTCGGTGCAGGGTAAAAAGGTGCTCGTGATGAATGCGTTTTTTCCGTGCACTCAGCTCCACATAACGCAGGCCGGCGAAATAATTGAGCACCTCACGCTGTGAGCGGTCGCCCGGTGCTGTCAACGTGCGGCCCTCTTCCAGCGCTCTGACCTGTTCGAGCGTCAGCGGATTGCCCTCAATGGCCGTTGACGCGTGCACATTACGGACACGCGTATCCTTTTGAAGTGCCGGTATCCACGACAGTTCGACCGCAGCCGACTGAATGCGTTCGCGAAGCTGAGCCACCTTCTCGCTCAGAGAGAGAAGCTGTGCGGTAATCGTGAACTGTGGCACAAAGCTCATCCCATAAGTCAAGCATAAGTCAAGTTATTAGTCAAGTGTTTTTGCTATCGGTGGCTGAGCGGGCCGAAGCCAGTTCTGCACGGGTGTCGGCCTCGTTCATAGGTTTTCTGTGGGATGAGTGGACTCAGTGGACAATCATACCGTCCACCCTGTCCACTCTTGTCCACTAACTCTTACCTCTTCCTCTTGCCGCCTTTCTGACGCGGTAAAGCCGCTCGGTAAAACCGCCCTCCTCAACAAAGCCCTTTTCCAGCGTCGCGATCTGTCGGTCGAGCAGGCTGCACGCCACCGCGAGCAGTGCCAGAGCACCATTAGAGGCGATCTCCGGAAAGGTGGACATTGTGGACGCTGTGGACTCAATGGACTCCCGATCCTGTCCACTATGTCCATCTAGTCCACTCTGTCCACTTTCTTTAATCTTCCTCGCCCATTCCGCCACATCGTCAGCCGTTTTGGGCCTGCTGTCGATCAGCATTGCCCGGCGTATATCGTCGCGGGGCCATTCTGGCAGGCGGCGTTGCCGCAGAAAATCTTCGTAGTCGAGTTTTAGTTCTTCGAGGCTTGCCCGGGCGACGCTCGTTAGCTTTAGCTCAAATTTTTTCGAAGTTCCGCTGGCCTGGCTGCCCTCGGCAATATTCTGGACGCCGCTTCTGGCGGCCTGCACCATCTGGTCATGCGTCCGGCTGCGTTTGTCAATGTACCTGTCACAAAAACGGACCGTCACGTCATACGCCAACTGAGCCACCTGAAAGCTCTTCAGTTTCCGATAACCACCGTGCGGCGGTATCAGTTGCTCAGGCTTTTCATTTTTTTTCATCAAGTCCACCTAGACATATCAACCGACCGCGAATGGATCGGCCAACTCTTGCATCCGTTCGTCACCCGAGATTGCGAGCCACTGCTTAATAGTTTCTGCCTCCAGACACGGGGTCGAATGGATCGCGCGAAGTAGCGTTTCGGGATACGGCAGAATCGGTTGTAATTGAGATGAATGGTAATGATATCAGAATCGGGAAGCAAGTTTGATTTATTTTTTTACGACGGTCGGGCGGTTTATGCAATTTTGAAAGTGCTTGACAGGTTTGGCTGGGGCGAATATAGTTGGTGGGTGAGGATGAAGAGGTGGTTTGCATCATTTTTGGTTATTTTCGCTCTGGCGGGCGGGGTGCTTTCGGGCATGCCGATGCACGAGGAGAAGGCCGGGATGATGAATTGCTGCCCTAAGGCAAAGCATCGCGACAGTTCGACCAAGGTGACGATGGCGAGGTTGTGTTGTGCACTTAACTGCACGGACCCGGCACCGGTTTCGTCTGCGTTTTCGGTCAATCTTGCAGTCGGTTCGATCAATGTCACGGACTCGATCCGCAGGCAGATCGCCGAGATGTTTGCGGCCGGCGGCAGGGAATTGCCGGCTTCGTCCAACTATGAGACGCGGGCTTTTGCTCCGTCCTCAAGCCCCAGATACCTCCAACACCATTCCTTTAGAATCTAGTTTCTGATGGCGAAGTGCGCCTATTTTTGCGGGCAGACGTCCGCCGGGTGAGCACTTTGCCATAATACACAAGCCGCGCCTTTGGTGCGTCCAGCGGACGTGCGCATTGGCGGGCTTTTTGTTGCGTTTTAAGATCAAACTACGGAGAAAAACACTATGAAGAGAACAATTATATTTACGGCGATGCTTATCCTGGCGGCATTCGCAGCGGCGTGTGGCTCGGGTGCAAAACCGACTGCGGAAAACCCCGTCAAGGGCCAGGTGATCAAGAGCGGGCCGATCGGCACGGGGATGACGGTGACGCTGTCGAGCGAGAGCGGCAAGCTTAAGAACGGCCAGCAAGACCTCAATATGGCGTTTACCGACGCGGACGGCAAGGCGGTGGATGTCGGGGCCGCGTCATTGAACTTTCATATGCCGGAGATGGGCTCGATGGCCGCGATGAACGAGGCGGCGACGCTCACGACAACCGGCACGCCGGGCGTTTACAGCGGCAAGGTCCGGATCAGTATGCTCGGCGACTGGCAGGCTCAGATCGCTTTTGAAGGGCCGGCCGGAAAGGGCAAGACGATGATCCCACTCGTGGCCGAATAGTTCGCCTGAGGCATTATGATCAACCGCATCATCGAATGGTCTTTGAAAAACCGCGTGCTCGTGCTCGCGTTGTTTCTGGGCGCAGGCGTTTGGGGGTATTGGGCACTGATCCATACCCCGATCGACGCGATCCCCGACCTTTCGGACAACCAGGTCATCGTATTTACCGACTGGGCGGGACGCTCGCCGCAGGAGGTCGAAGATCAGGTGACGTATCCGCTGGTCACAAGCCTGCAGGGAATGCCGGGCGTGCGGGTCGTGCGGGCGAGTTCGGCGTTTAGCTTTTCGATGATCAACGTCATTTTTGAGGACAACGTCGAACTCTACTGGGCCCGGACCCGCGTGCTCGAGCGGCTTAATCTGGTCGCCAAGCAACTTCCGGATGGTGTCGTGCCGACACTCGGGCCGGACGCGACCGGCGTCGGGCAGGTTTTCTGGTACACGCTCGAGAGTGACACGGTCGGCCTGCGTGACCTGCGGACCGTGCAGGATTGGTTTGTGCGATATCAGCTCAATTCGGTGCCCGGCGTCGCGGAGGTCGCGTCCGTCGGCGGCTATGTACAGCAATATCAGGTCGATGTGGACCCAAATAAACTGCGCGGGCTCAACATACCGATCTCGACCGTGATCGAGGCCGTTCAGCGATCTAATAACAACGTCGGCGGCAACGTCGTAGAGCAAGCGGGGCAATGGACCGTCGTTCGCGGGATCGGTCTGATCGAATCCACCGCCGATGTCGAAAACGTCGTTATCGGCTCGGCAAACGGCACGCCGATCTATGTCAAAAATGTCGCGGAGGTCAAGATCGGCGACGCATTTCGCACGGGTGCCCTCGATAAGGACGGCAAGGAGGCGGTCGGCGGTGTCGTGATCGCCCGCTATGGCGTAAATACGCTCGACGTGATCGACGGCATCAAGAAAAAGCTCGAGGAACTCAAGGTCGGTCTGCCGAAAGACGTCAGGATCGTACCGTTTTATGACCGAACAGGCCTCATCAAGCGGGCGACCGGTACGCTTGAGACCGCCCTGATCGAGGAACTGATACTTGTCACGCTGGCACATATCCTGTTTCTCGCCCATTTTCGCTCGATCCTGATCGTGACGATCCCGCTGCCGCTATCGGTGCTTTTGTCGTTCCTGTTTATGCATTTTATGGGCATCAGTTCTAATCTGATGTCGCTCTCGGGGATCGCGATCGCGATCGGCGTGCTGGTCGATGCCGGCATTGTCGTGACCGAAAACGCGTTTCGGTTCCTGGAGAAGAACAAGGTCGACCCGAAGGATCGAAAAGCCGTTTGGGACACCGTGCTTGAGTCGACAAAGCTGGTCGGGCGGCCCGTTTTCTTTTCGATGGCGATCATCATTTTGGCGTTCATACCGGTCTTTGCACTCGAGGGGCAAGAGGGCAAGCTGTTTCATCCGCTGGCGTTTACCAAGACATTTGCGATGGTCGGAGCGACGATAATCGCGGTTTCGCTCGTGCCCGTGCTCTGCACATTTCTGCTCGGCGGCAAATTTCACTCGGAGCAATCCAATCCGGTGATGCGGTTTCTGCACGCGATCTACAAGCCGTCGCTGCTTTTCGCGCTAAAGCACCGCTTATTGACCGTGGCGACCGCGTTTGTACTTTTTCTGGGTGCGGTCCTGATGGCGACGAGCATCGGCAATGAATTTATGCCGCAGCTCAATGAGGGCGATCTGATGTATATGCCGGTGACCGATCCGGCGATCTCGATCGACGAAGCTCTCAAAATTATGAGCAAACAGGATCGGATCCTGAAAACGATACCCGAGGTTGAACTGGCAGTCGGCAAAGCAGGCCGAGCCGAAAGCTCGACCGATCCGGCACCGGTCAATATGAATGAGACGATCATTCACCTCAAACCGCAGTCAGAGTGGCGGCCCGGCCTGACCCGCGAAAAGTTGATCTCGGAGATGGATCATGCACTGAGAATGCCGGGCGTGACCAATATCTGGACACAGCCGATCATCAACCGCATCGAGATGCTATCGACCGGCATCAGATCCGAGGTCGGCATTAAAATATTTGGCAATGACCTCAACAAACTCGAAGACCTTTCGCGAAAGGTCGCCGATGTCGCTCGGACCGTGCCCGGCGGTGCCGACGTCTATCCCGAACAGATCGGCGGAGCACCGTATATCGACATCAAGATCGACCGCCAGGCCGCCGCTCGCTACGGCGTCGACGTGATGACGATCCAGCAAGTCATCGAGACCGGCATCGGCGAGACGAACCTCGCTGTCACCATCGAGGGGCGAAGGCGATTTCCGGTGCGTGTGCGGTATGCTCCGGAGTTTCGCAAGGATGGTGATGCGATCGGCCGGATCCCGGTCATCACCTCGAACGGCAACGCCATCCCGCTCAACCAACTCGCCAGCGTACAGACCGTGTTGGGCCCGAATATGATCTCAAGCGAGAACGGACTTTTGCGCGGCACGGTGCTGCTCAATGTTCGGGGCCGAGACGTCGGCAGTTTTGTGGATGAAGCTAAAAAGGCCATCTCGGATCAGGTGCAGTTGCCCGAAGGGTACTACATCAACTGGAGCGGCCAATACGAGAATCAACAGCGTGCTCGTTCGCGGTTGTTGTTGGTCGTGCCGATGGTGCTGATCGTGATATTTGGGCTGCTGTATCTGACGTACAATTCGGTGATCGAGGCCGCGCACGTGCTGATGGCGGTACCGTTTGCATTGACGGGCGGCGTTTACCTCTTGTGGGCACTCGATTACAACTTTTCGGTCGCGGTCTGGGTCGGCTTTATCGCACTTTTTGGCACGGCGGTGCAAACGGGCGTTGTGATGGTCATCTATCTCAATGAGTCGGTCGAGGCCAAGCAAAGGGAACTCGGCAAACTGACAAAGGCTGATCTGATGCAGGCGGTGATCGAGGGAGCACTGCTGAGGCTTCGGCCGAAAGTGATGACGGTTTCGACGGTCGTTGCCGGTCTGCTGCCGATAATGTGGAGCACGAGTGCCGGTGCGGAAGTGATGAAGCCGCTTGCGACGCCTGTCTTGGGCGGAATGGTGTCGAGCCTCCTGCACGTGTTGGTCGTGACACCGGTCATCTTTTATTGGATCCACGAAAGAAAATTGAAAAAGGAACACGAGGAGTTATGAAAAATATCTATTTGAGATCAGCGTTGGTGGTGTTTAGCCTGGCGGTGCTTGCGTCGGCGGCGAATGCCCAGTCGAAAATTAGACCGCGGTCACAGTCGGCACGTATCGAAATCACCGAAACGGGCTATTCGCCGGCAAGCGTGCCACTTCGCCGCGGTGTGCCGGCACGATTGACGTTTATAAGGCTAACCGAAAAGACCTGCGGCACCGAAATCGTGATTCCGGACCACGGCATCAATCAACCGCTGCCTTTGAATCAGGCGGTCGTTGTCCGATTTAGGCCAAAGCGGACCGGAACGATCGGGTTTACGTGCGGGATGAATATGATGCGGGGCAAATTGATCGTGCGGTAAACAGATGTCCAACTCGAATCACAGATGGATCCGTTTGCTGATGGTATTGCTGGTCATTGCCGTCGGGGCGGAGTGCGCGTGGACACAGGCTTCGCCGCCTGCCTCACGTCCGGTGGTCACCGCCACAAGGTATCTCGATCAGGCAAATGGAATGACGGCGGATGAGGCAGTTCGGGCGGCACTCGACAGCAACGGCGACCTTGCCGCACTTCGAAACGAGCGGGACGCCGCGAGAGCGTTGATCAGACAAGCCCGACTGCGTGCCAATCCGAGCGTTGATATCAGCGGTACTCGTCAGATCAAGGGAATGGATAACAGCCTGATGGTCGAGGGTATGCTGCCGCTTGAGCTTGGCGGTCGACGGTCCGCACGAGTAAAGGTCGCCGAGCGTGAACTCGAGATCCGCGAAAAGGCCGTCGAGGAACGCGAACGTATGCTGGCGGCGGACGTCAGGATAAAATTTGGCGAGTCGCTTGCGGCGGCGTTCAAACTGGGCCTTGCGGACGAGATACTGGCGACCGCCATCGAAGGGCTACAACTCGTACACGCACGCGTCGCCGAGGGCAAGACCGCTCCTCTCGCAGAAAATATGACGTTGGTCGAGGTCAATCGACTGCGTTCGACACGCGAAACGGAAGCGGGTCGAGCCGAAATATCTCTGCTCGAACTCCGTAATCTACTTGGACTCAAGCCGGAAGAGCCGCTTCGGATCCGCGGTGATTTTAACAATATGATCGACGCATTGCCGCCGATCGCGGATGTGACCGCAGTGGCTCTGCTGACGCGACCTGACCTTGCGGCAATGCGTTCGATCGAGGAACTTTCGACTGCAAAGATCGAGCTCGCCAAGGCGGACGGACGAATCGACGCTAGCCTTAAGACCGGCTATCAGCGAATGCGGTCGGGCTTTCCGCTGAACGGATTCACGAACGCGGGCGATCTGATGCCGATCGAAGATCTGATGCATTTTTTCACCTTTGGCGTCACGCTCGAACTGCCAGTACGAAACCGCAATCAAGGCATGATCGAGGCCGCCGCCGCCGACCGTGAGGCCGCTCGAAATCGGCGTGAGTTTGGCGAACTGGTTATCCGGCGCGAGATCGCGGTGGGATATGCAAGATTTGAAAGCACAGCGAAGGCAATGGCGATATTTCGAGCGGGCGTACGCGAGCAGGCGAATGCAAACCTCGATGTTATACGGCAAACGTACGAACTCGGGTCACGTGATCTGGTCGCTTATCTCGTAGAGCAGCGACGCTACATCGAGATCGAGAATGAATTCATCGATCTGCAAATGGCGACATATCTGGCCCGCGTTGAGATATTGCGGGCGGCAAATTCGGCAGAACTGATAAAAAAATGAATGACGAGAAAATAGACCGGATCGAAACACAGGGGATCACGGCCGAGAAGCCGTCGAACCATAAACCGCTGGTCATAGGTGGAGCGTTTCTTGCACTGCTTATATTGCTCGGTGCTGGCTATCTATTTTGGCCCGGGGCCGGCGGCCAGGCGGTGCCGACGCCGAAAACCGTAACTTTCGGTGGTAGCGATCCGGAAACCTCAATGCCTGCGGGCGAGCAAACGCTCACGATTCCGGCGGAACAGGTCGAGCGGGCGGGCATCAAGATCGATTCAGTGGGCGAGACAATGTCGGCCGAAGCCCAGAGCGTCGCCGCGACCGGCGTTGTGCAAGCGAACGGTTATCGCGAAACGCCTGTCATCTCACTGCTAGGCGGCGTCGTGCGGCGGGTCAACGTCGAATTGGGGCAAAGCGTGTCAAAGGGCCAGACGGTCGCTGTCGTTTTCAGTGACGAACTCGCCGCCGCACAGTCGCGGTATATTGCTCTGGCGACCGAGGTTGCCACCTCGAAACAAGCTTACGATCGTGCGGCAAAGCTCGCCGAACTCAATCCGGTAAGCCGGGCAGAACTTGATATGGCGGCCGCCAAACTAAAGATCGCCGAAGCCGAGCTGAGCGAAAACTTGCGGCGACACGAACGAACACAAAAGCTCTTGGCGATCGGGGCAGCGAGCCGCGAAGAGTTTGAACAGGCGACGACAAAGATGAAAACTGCGGAGGCCGAGGTGACGCAGGCCCGCGAAAATCATAAACGGGCGATCGAGGTCGCGAGGCTCAATCCGATCGGACGCAGTGAATTTGAACTGGCGGCGGTCAAAATGCGAAACGCCGAGGTGGAGCGGGCGACGGCCGGCGAAAAGCTTGTCCTGCTCGGGCTCTCAAGAGCCCGCGTCAGCGCCCTCCGGTCACCGTCGCAGATATCGTCGGAGATCGCTCTGACCGCACCGGTTTCCGGTACGGTCACGGAGCGCAATATCAACCCCGGTGTGATCGTTGAGCCTAACAAAGACCTGCTCAAGGTGACTGACCTTTCGTCGGTCTGGGTCATTGCTCAGGTCTATGAGAATGATCTTGCGAAACTCCGGCAGGGCAGCGGAGCAAGTGTCACCAGCGACGCGTATCCGGGCCGTGTATTTCGCGGCAGCGTGGCGTATATCGATCCGAATATCGATCCTCAAACCCGCACCGTGCAAGTTCGGGTCGAGCTCGACAATCCCGACCGGATGCTCAAGATCGGGATGTACGTCAATGCATCGTTTGCGTCGATGGGCAATGCGGAATCGACCGCTCCCGTTATCCCTGCATCTGCCGTGCAAATGATCGGCAATCGCCAAATGGTCTTTGCCGCGACGAGTGAGGCGAACGTTTTCGCTCTTCGATTCGTTCGGCTCGGCAGCGAATCCGGCGGCCGCTTTGTCGTACTCGAAGGCCTAAAGGTCGGCGACCGGATCGTCACCGAAGGCAGCTTTCTGCTGCGGGCCGAATGGCTGAAACTGCATCCCGGAAACTAGTTCGGAGTTGCGGCTTTTGTCCAAAAAATCTAACCTCATAGTTTGGCGGAAAATACCCAAATTCTGACGCCCGGCGTGCGCTCGATGTTTTTGTCGACGATCTCGTTCTTTATGGCGAATGCTTTCGTCAAGCAAGTCGCTCATATTCCGGCGATGGAGACAGTCTTTTTTCGGTGCATCGTGGCGACGGCGTTCTGCGTCTGGGGGTTAAAGCGTGCGAAGGCGAACCTGCTCGGGACTAATCACCTGATGCTGGTACTTCGCGGAGTTTTTGGCACGACGGCACTCTATTTCTTTTTTGTCACACTGCAGCAAATGCCGATCGCCTCGGCGCAGACGATACAATACCTTTCACCGATATTCACCGCGACGATCGCGATATTTGTGCTGAAAGAGAGTGTGCGGCCGACGCAATGGTTCTTTTACGCGATTGCGTTTTCGGGCGTGTTGCTGATCGAGCAGTTTGACTCGCGGATCGAGCTTAAGTATCTGATCTTTGGCATAATCTCAGCATTTTGCTCGGGCGTTGCGTATAATCTGGTGCGGAGTCTTCGCGGCAAAGAGCATCCGTTGACGGTCGTGCTGCATTTCCAACTGATCGGTGCGATCGTTGGAGCTATAAGTCTGTTTTTTGTATGGGAAATGCCGACTGGATGGGATTGGCTGTTTTTGTTTCTGATCGGAGTATTTTCGCAGCTTGGGCAGGTATTCCTGACCGACGCCCTGCAACGCGAACGCATCGCCGGCGTGGCGATCGTTAATTACACCGGTCTCGTTTATGCACTCGCGATCGGTTGGATCGTATTCGGCGAAACGCACGGATTGATGGTTTTGGCCGGAATGGTGCTGGTAGTTTTCGGCGTTCTCTTGAGTGTTGTGTACGGCCGTCGGCAGAGCAGACTCGATGAAATCGAAGCGACAGCGGGGTAGGAGCTTCACCACAGAGAACACAGAGGGCACAGAGATCAAGCGAAATGCTGAGGCTAACGGCAAATTATATGACTTCGATAAATGCAGCGGTTGTGACGGTTAGTGATACGCGGACGGGTGATGATGATCTATCCGGTGACAGGCTTGTTGAATTACTCAAGGCGGCCGGGGCGGAGATCTTTGAGCGTGTGATCGTAAAGGATGAACCCGAACAATTGCGGGAGACATTGGTCGCCCTGGCTGATGGCGGCGATGTTAATCTGATCATCACGACCGGCGGCACCGGATTCGCACCGAGAGACAACACGCCGGAGGCGACACTCGCGGTGATCCAGCGTGAGGCACCCGGAATGGCCGAGGCGATGCGGCGAGAAAGTGCGTCAAAGCATCCGATGGCGATGTTGTCCCGCGGCGTGTGCGGTATTCGCGGAAAGGCTCTGATCGTGAATCTGCCGGGATCGCCAAAGGGCGTAGCGGAATGTTTCGAAGTGATCCGCCCGGTGCTCGTACACGCGATCGATCTGATCGCGGGCGAAGCACGACATTAGCCGCAAACAAGTTCGGACGAGCACGTGAATAATGCACTCGTCACTTAGCGCCTGCTCGCGACTAGAAATAGCTCAACACTATTCGCCGCAGAGAAAGGGAACTTTGGCCGTCGTTAGCGATGCGGTTTTCTGACCCGTGAGTTTGGCTGTGATCTTGACGTCGCTACACAACGGGCCGTAAACAAATACCGGCACTATGTACAGGCCGTCATCATTCGGGATCCCGATCTGGACATTTCGGCTCGCAACCACTTTTCTCCCTGCGGTAACTACGACATTTGCCATTCGTCCGGCTTCAAACGAACCCTTTTCACCCTGAACAAATACCCAAACAAATAGTGAGGTGTCGAGGTCGTTAAAGAAGCTTTTCGGTTCGGCGTCATCCGGAATGACGTCATCTAACTTGCCGGTCGTTGAACTATAGCTCATAACCTTGAGCGTTGCGATCCTATAATCCGGTGTCTTCGAAACGGGGGCCTTCGGCTTCGCCCTTTGGGCGAAAACAGCCGAAATGCCAATACCTAATACAACTGCGGCGATCGCCGCGTAGCGAATAATTGATTTCATATGTTTGATCATCGATCCGGCCCAATTCATTTATTAGAGGGCTTTTTATTCCAAAATGAAGCTGGAGGGTTGCCGTAAGATTTCGGTATAGATCTGTGTGTCGAGCTATTGATAAATGCCGTGGCATCGGCGGTTAGCTTGGCCAGCGACTTTTTCTCGATGTACATCATATGTCCCGCTTCGTAATAGGCAAATGAAATATTTGTTCGAAGCGTCGGGTCGAGATTCATCGCTGATACGGTATATTCGGCAGCATAAAATGGCGTCGCCATATCGTAGTAACCCTGAGCCATAAATATCTTCATATACGGGTTCTTGGCCATCGCGTCCTTCATACGGATGCTGGTGTCGGCGTATCCATTGGCGACATTCCAATTCCACGGGCTCGAAACGCCGCCTCCGAGAATGTAGTACTCGGTGTCGGTCTTAAATCCGAGTTCGCCGCGGACGTATGCGTTAAATGCGGCGGTGTACGGCGGGCGGATCGCGTTCATACTCGGGTCTGAGTCCGGCGATTCGCCGGCAGCATCGCGGTCGATGCCCTTAAATCGGCTGTCGAGTCGCCCGGTGGTGCGGCGTTCGCTGCGAAGCAATTCCTTTTGAAATCTGTCAAGATCGACGCGGAAATTTGCGCGTTCGATAAAGTCGCGACTGAGGCCGGTAAGGGAGCTGAATTTGTCGGCAAGCTCGCCGCGTTCCGCGTCCGGGAGCGTGTCGATCCGCATCATTGCGGGCATAAACTCGTTAGCGGCAAACTGCCTCGATTCTTGGGTTACCTGCTCGATCGATCTGGCCTGCATCGTCGCCGACAGGCGCTTGTGATACCAGGCGGTCGCGGTGTACGAGGGCAACATCAGGACGAGCGGAAGATCGTTATTTTCAGCAAACCTGAGTGTCTGAAAATTCATAACCGTCGAGATCAAAAGAATGCCGTTGAGTGCGATCCCTTTATCAAAAAGATAATTGGAAAGTCCCGAGGCTCGCGTCGTGCCGTATGATTCGCCGACCAGGAATAGCGGCGACAACCAACGTTCGCTGCGAACCAAATAGAGACGGATAAATTCGCCGATCGAAGCAATATCACCTTCGACGCCGAAATACTTACTTGCCAGTTCAGGCTTGACCGCACGCGAGTAGCCCGTGCCGACCGGATCGATAAAGACCAGGTCGGTCTCTGTCAGCCACGTCTGCTGATTGTCTTCTAATTCGTAAGGCGGCGGCGGCAACATTCCGCTGTCGAGCATCTTGACGCGACGCGGGCCGAGAGCCCCGAGATGCAGCCAGACGCTGGCCGAACCGGGCCCGCCATTGAATGAAAACATCAGCGGCCGCCGCTCGGGCGCGTTGTCGAGCGTGTACGCCATATAGAAAATGCGTGCCTCGGTGTCACCGGAGACGGCATTTTTGAGCGGCATAAATCCGGTGGTAACGGTGTAATTAAGCTGCTTGGCTCCGATGCGGACCGAGTGTCTGGTGACGGTCGGAGCTTCTTCCGCGACGGGCTGTTTGACGGCCTGCGGCGTTTCCTGCGGCTTGGCTGTGACGGCTGCAGCGGACGGCGTCGCTTGAAAAAAGAGTAAGAACGGCAAAATCAATGTCGCGATCATAATTCAGTTTTACTCGTTGATATCGTTGTCTGAAACTCGAAACGAGATTAGCACACGTTTGCGTCCAAAACGATAGCAGACACCGAAGATCGCCGCCTATCGAATCTACGACTTAACGCCCGACACGATCAGATCGATCTCGAACCGATACTTAGGATGGCCGGCATTGCCCTTACTCTGGGCTATTAACGTTGTCCCCGTTGGGGACGCGACCAAATGCTGAAACCCGCACGGTAGGAAGTGCTGTGTTCAAGCCGTCGTTCCGTTCGATCGCGTCAGAAACACCCTTACTACCGTGCGGGTTTCTGCCAATGACATCGGCAATGACCGAGCGGGCTACCGCTTGGTGGTGCTGCGGAGTTGGCCGTTTATGATCGTGCCGACGCAGTGCGTCGTCCACTCGAGCGGGTCGCCGTCGTAGAGAGCGATGTCGGCATCCTTGCCCACTGCGAGCGATCCGATGCGTTTGTCGAGCCCGAGCAGTTTGGCGGCGTCGATCGTGATCAGAGCGAGAGCGTCGGACCGCGAAAGTCCGTTTTGGGCCGCCATTCCGGCTTCGTATAGTACAACGCGCGTCTTCGGCACATAGCCCTCATAACCACTCTGCAGAGCGACCGGAATGCCGGCGGCCTTGAGCTTGGCGGCAGTCTCCATCGACATGCCCTCGGTGTCGCCACCCGCCCGTGCCATCGTCGGATGGACTATGACGCTGACGCCCGCGGCCTTAATGTCCGACATTACAAGTTGAGCGTCGGCAGCACCGTCGAGGATGATGCGGACGCCGAACTCCTTGGCGATGCGAAGGGCACTGATGATGTCCTGAGCCTTATTCGCGTTGATCAGCAGCGGCACTTCGCCCTTGATGACCGATGCCATTGCGACCGAACGGACGTCACGCGGAGCGTCGGGCTTTTTGGCAGCTTCCTGAGCCTTGATCAATTCTGCACGAAGCATTGCGATGGCCTTAGCTCGCGTTCCGGGCGATTTACCCGCACCGGCGAGTCCGCTGGTGCCGAGCGTTACGACGATGGTCGCCGTCGGGACGATCACGGCTTCATCGACCGTGTTGCCCCAGGTTTTGGCGATCATCGTCTGGCCGGGCATAAGTGCCGATGGCTGATGGCCCGTATGAATGGTCGTGACGCCAAACTCGCGGACCCATTCGATGAGCCTTTCGTTAGGATTATAGGCGTCGGTCGCACGCAATTCGGGTTGGATCGGGCCGCTACCGTCCAGAGCCATCTGATCGTGGGGTTGATTGAGATATCCATTGAGCCCGATGACCGTGTGAGCGTCGATCAAGCCCGGGGTGACGACCTTGGCGGTAATTATGCGGTAATTCGCCGGTATCGTGACGGAGTCGGCTGACCCGACGGCCTCGATCTTGCCGTTATTGATCAGCACTACGCCATTGGTTATCGGTTCGCCGGCCATAGTCCAGACCGTTTCTCCCTTGACGGCGATCTGGGCGGCGGCAGCGACCGCGAGAATTAACCACAGAGTGCACAGAGAGCACAGAGTGAGGAGATATTTCATTACATTTACACTTCTACTTTTTACGTTTAGTTTGAAATTCATTTAATTCTCACCTCCAATATCTCCGTCGAAGCAATCGGTGTGCATTGTACGATCGGTCGTGGCTCCATTGCCGCCGACCTGGATGAGATAATCGGCCGGATCCGATCGGTCAAAGACCTTTTTGCCCTCGACCCAAGTCTCAAGAACGTGCGAGTAGATGCTCAGAGGGTCACCCGAAAGCACTATGAAATCTGCATCTTTGCCCTTTTCGAGCGAACCGATGCGTTTGTCTAGGTCGAGCATTATCGCGTTTGCCATCGTCAGAGCATAGAGTGCCTTTTCACGCGACATTCCGGCACGAACGGCCATCCCGGCCGAGCGCAGGAACCAACGCGAATCGGTGATGCCGTCGTCGGTGTGAAAACCGGTCAGCACACCCGCTTTTTCGAGGGCCGCAGCATTGATAGCGTAAACATCCATCGTCTCGAGTTTACCGCCGGGCGAATCGATGAAGATTATTGACGCCGGAACCTTTGCTTTGGCGATCTCGTCGGCGACCTTCCACGCCTCGGACACGTGCTGAAGAACGAGGCGGAAGCCAAATTCCTTTTGCAGACGGATAGCCGTCATAATGTCGTCCGCACGGTGCGTGTGAAAGTGGACCATCCGTTTGCCGTCCAGTGCCTCGACGAGGGCCTCCATCGCAAGGTCGCGTGCGGGCAGTTTGGTGGCGTCGGTGCCGGCTTTTTTTATCTTATCGCGGTAATCCTGAGCCTTGATGAACTGGTCGCGGACAAGCGCCGCGGATTTTGCCCGTGTGCCGGGAAAAGTGCCGCCGCCGGGACGGATCGGATTGGTTCCGTTGGCAAACTTGATGCCGCCCATAATCTTGCCCGCGGCGTCGTAGATCAAAATATCGTCGACCTTAACAGCGTCGTCACGGAGCTTGATGTAGAGCGTCTGACCACTGTCGAGGTGACCTGAACCGGGCATTACATTGACGGTCGTTAGGCCGCCACTCTGAGCCCTTTGTAGGCTCGATGAGCGAACATTGAGGCCGTCAAGCAGCCTGACGTCGGGCTGGATCGGACTCGAGCCATCGGCTCCGGAGCCCTCGCCCACGTGGCTGTGTGAATCGACAAGGCCCGGCATAATGACCTTACCCTTAGCGTCCACGATGATCGCGTCAGGCGGTAACTTGACCGTCGCGGCATCACCGACAGCGACGATCTTGCCGTTTTGGACGAGCAAGACGCCTTGTTCGATCGGTTCGCCGACGATCGGGATGATCTTCGCGTTTATATACGCGATCGGTCTTTGCTGAGCATCGGCGGCAACGGCAAACAGGCCGACGGCGATGATGCTGAGAAATAGCTTCTTCATTTAACGATCCCCTTTTTATTTGAAATTAGAGCGGTTTGTATTGATAAGGTGCAATTTATTTACGGCACTGTCAACATTTGTACCGTGAAAAAGCTAGATTTCGCCAGAGATTGGAATGCTAACGGTAAATATCGTTCCGGTCGGGGAGTTTTGGGCGACCTCGATGCTACCGCCGTGGGCAGTGATGATGCCGTAGCAGACGGCGAGGCCGAGGCCCGTGCCTTTTCCGGCGGGCTTTGTGGTATAAAACGGGTCGAAAATATGCTCGGCGGTATCGGCATCAATGCCTTTGCCCGTATCGGCGATCGAGATGACGACGTCGGCGCTATTTGCGTAGACGCGGACGGCGAGATCGCCTCCATTGGGCATCGCATCGCGGGAATTTAAGACCAGATTGAGTGCGACCTGCTGGATCTGGTCCGCATCGGCGTGGATCACCGGCAAACTTTCGCCTAAATCGGCGTGGACGACGAGTTTTTTGAACGAATCGTCAAAACTCGCAAGCCGCAATGCGGCGGCAACCACCTTACCGACGTCAACCGCCGAACGTGCCGCAGGACGAGCGCGTGCAAAATTGGTCAGGTCGCCCGTGACCTGCGAGATCCGCTTGACCTGAGCGGCGATCAGATCGAGTTTTTCGCGGGCATCGCCGGGCAGATCACCCTTTGCCTGCAGCATCTGGATGAGTGACGAGATGGAAGCAAGCGGATTGTTCACCTCGTGCGCGACGCCCGCGGAGAGCGTTCCCATCGATGCGAGCTTTTCCGTGCGGATCAAATGGGCATTTAGATGCTGGAGTTGGTCGATGTCAGCCGCCATCTTGCGGCTCATTTCATTGAAGGAATCCGCAAGCAATCCGATCTCGTCATTTGTCGGCCGCATATCGACCTCGGTGCCGTAACTGCCCTTGGCCACCTCGACCGCCGCGAGTGTGATCCGCTGAAGCGGCCGCGAGATCGTCCGTAGGATCAAGAGCACGAGCAACAGATTAGGCACCAGAGCCGAGATCACGCTGAAGACCAAGTAACGCCGCCACGCCTCGTAATCCATCCCGTTCCGAAACGCCCACCAAGCGATCGGTATCTGGAAAAGCAAAAAGCTGATGATCGCGACCGATGCAATGATCAATGCTACTTTGTATGTGATCGGAAAGAGGCGAAATTGCGTCAACGCGGACTGTAGCGAGAATAGTCTGAAATTTAGGATCGCGTAAGCGTAGATCACTACACCGGGCAATACAAAAAGTGCACTTAGCGGCAGAAGGCCGTAGTAACCAAAGTAGGGAAGAATGATGTTGGCGACGGTCTTGAGTACGCCCGTGATGGCGAGGCCCCAAATGATCGCCCCGACCTGCTGTCCGGCCTGCGTGCCGCGGTATCGACGGTATTTGCCAAACAGTACCGCCGCTCCGTAAAAATAGACAACATAGACATAAATGACAAAGGCATACGCGAGCGGCGAAAGATCGATGACAAAACGGCCGTCTTCAAATCCGGCCCGATGCCAGAGCAACCCAAAAGCCGCCGCAGGTACGAGAAATAACGACGGTGCGAACAAAACAGCGGCACGCTGCCGCGGCGTACGAGCATTCTCAGGAAAGACCCAAGCGAACACCACCATCGCAAATTGCATCAACAGTGCGATGACAAAACTTGCCGCAACCCACCAGCCCGACGCTTGATCGACGGGATAAAAATTCCAAAAGATCAGGTCCTTTGTGATCCAACAGGCGAGAAAGGCGATGAATGCGGCAAATGTCTGGTGAGCTCGGTTTCGCGGATTTGCCACGAATACATAAAACCCCAGCGTGACGAGCAGAAAAAGCGCAAATAGGTGGAGCAGCACCAGCATTGGCTAGATAGTAAATCGTCGGAGAACGAATGCAAAATCCAGCCCGTCAACTAGCGGAAGAATGCGCCGAAGACCAGCGAGCAGATGGCCAACGTCACTCCGAACGCGAGCGGGAGAAAATGGCGGGTGTCGATCATATCGCCCTTTCGGACGGCATAGTACGGCAGGGCGAAGGCCGGCAACGCGATCGATCCGACAATACCGCCGAGTACTGCACCGAAAAACGCCCCGATGATAAAGATGAATACTCCGCCCATCGCACCGGCGGCGATGCCCCATAGTGCACCGATCAGCAGCAGTAGCATAAATCGTATATGGCCAGGACGCGAAGCGATCTTATCGACCGATCGGCCGACAACCTTCCCGAATAAATATCCCGCGACAGTTGTCGTGATCGTCGTCAGCGTTGTCAGCGTATATACGATCCATTCTGTATATCCCGAGGAGGCGAGTGCGAATGCGATGAACATCGACGCCGGAACGAGCAGGCCGATCATCAGTCCGAAGTACGCAAAAGCGTCCTCGGGCGTTAACGGCCGACGCATCGCCACAACCTCGGCCTCGACGGCCAATGTCGGATAGAGTTTGTTTCGCCGGTCAGTCTCGGCGTTGGCGGCGATCAGGGCGGCGAGACGGCGCTCAGTTTGGGCGGTGTCGCCCGTATTGTCCAAAAGGGCCGTTTTCAGTTTGCTATCGAGTGGTGTTGTGGTCCCGTGCTCCATAATTCACCTGTTGGGTCAGATCTGAACCCGGTCGAATCATATTCCGCGGCGATGCCGTAGGAAAGCCTAAGTCTTTCGGCAAGTTCGCGATCGCCCACTTCGTCGGCAGTTTTCATTGAAAGCTGCAAAATTTGGCTAAGCGAGTCACCGTTAGTCGAGATATTTGAGATCAATTGCAAAAACTCGCGTCTCGACTGCTCGCGGTGCCGGTCAAGCCTGGCCGTATTTTTACGGTTGAGGCAGGCACTCGCAAGCGTAACATCATTGTGATCCGTCGCCTCAAAGATCTCGGCGATGCCATTGCCGGCGGTACGCGAATCTGAGCGAGCAAGTCCGGTGTAGCGCATAAATGTATCGCGAAACTCAAAAACCCTTGGCGAACCCTGCTCGGAATGAATGATGGCCTCAAACTTCGAGCGGATCAACGCTAACCTCTGTTCACCCGCATCGGGCAGTTCCAAAAGCAATTCTGAGGAATGAACGAGCAAACGGTATAGCATCCGAACTGCCGCGACGGGCCACAGAATAAAACGGAGAAAAACGCCGAATGCGACGAACACAAATGAGCGGTCGGTAGGTCTTTGGAGGTACTCGACACCAAATGGTGCCCCGCAGGCGAGATAAATAACCAATGTTTCGGATAGGTTCATTCACTTAAAAGTATGGCAAATTGCGTTCCACACACAGATGTGTTGACAAATGATGTTACAAAAGTATTAAATTTCAACTAAATCAATCATTTACGAAAGTTTTTGGAACAACCTTTTATTCGTCGGCGTATTCCAATCGTTGGCAAATCGCAAAAATCGATCGGAAATTTTCGCATTGTGCAAAAAATTCCGAGAAACCGAATGGTTTTTAGTCCATTAGGCAAAAACGATCGAAACCATCGTCAATAGTTGTGGCATCAAATTTGCCACTGAATTATTAGCGAAGCGAAATGCGAAACCATACATTGGGTAAAACCGCACGATAACCTAACAAGGAGGAGACACGAAATGAACGGCAAATCAAAGATAAAGATCGTAAAGAAGGCATCAGTTGCAGCGGCTGAACCGAAGATAGCAGGAGCAAAGGCCGCACGAATCGCGGCACGCGAAATGGTGTCAAATGTGACGGATTGGGTTACGGAATTCAAATCGCGCAAGAGCGAAGAGACCAAGGCTGCCCTCGAACACTTGTTCGCGGCACAGGCCCAGTCGAACGAAATATAAACAGACCAATGACGCGAAAGCGCCGCCTTCACTGCTATCAATAGCGACAATTTACATAGGTTTTACTTACAGTCGACGAGGTCGGCTGTTTTCTTTTGCGCGTTTGCCGACCGGTTCCGATGCTATTCGATTTGCGGCGGTGTGAGAGTCGCTGTTATTCTACGGAGACAGATCAAATAGTAGCAGATTAAAAATATATATATGCAGGGAAAAGTTGCGGTAGTGACCGGAGCAAGCAGCGGTATCGGAAAGGCAACGGCTAGTCTGTTGGCAAAGAACGGAGCGACGGTCGTGGCCGTCGGCCGAAATGAAAAGGAACTGCTGGCCCTGAGCGAAGGGCTCAAGGCAAAAAAGGGCAGTGTCAAGATACACCTCGCGGACGTGAATGAGTTTTCGCAGATTGAACGAATGGTGTCGGAGACGGTGCAGAATTTCGGTCAGATCGACATACTCGTAAATTCGGCCGGTGTGATCAAAACCGGAAGTATCGAAAATACAACGATGGACGATTGGGACAAAATGATGAATCTCAACGTCCGCTCCGTGTTTAATCTTATTCAGAAATGCCTGCCGCATCTCGAGGCGACAAAGGGAAATATTGTCAACGTATCGAGTGTCGCCGGTACGCGCTCCTTTCCGGGTATTTTGGCTTACTGCGTATCAAAGGCGGCGATCGACCAATTGACACGCTGCACCGCCCTCGAACTGGCTCCAAAGGGCGTTCGGGTCAATGCGGTAAATCCGGGCGTCGTAATTACCAACCTCCACCTGCGGGGCGGGATGGATGAGGAAAGCTATAAGGCATTTCTGGCTCACGCTAAGGAAACGCATCCGATCGGCCGCCCCGGCAAGCCCGAGGAAGTTGCTGAGTTGATCGCATTTCTGGCTTCGGACAAGGCCGGTTGGATCACCGGTGCGACGTATGAGATCGACGGCGGCCGCGGACAAACCTGTGCCCGTTGACGACTAATATTCAATTTCGGATTTGATCAATGAAGATCCAATCGTTGCCAAGCACATTTGAAGCGGACGGTACTGCCGCCAAGCGGCAGCATTCATCGTGTCTCGTGATCGACGACCGGGTGGCCATCGATGCCGGATGCCTCGCGTATGCCTGCAGCGATCTTCAGCGTTCGCAAATTCGCGATGTAGTCATTTCCCACGTTCACTTAGATCATATCGCCGGTTTGCCGCCATTCATTGACGATCTGTACTCAACATTGACGGAACCCGTCCGCATACACGCATCGAGTGAGATGATCGCCGCCCTCGAGGAACACGTCTTCAATTGGACGATATACCCGCGGTTCTCCGAATTGACCAATAAATACGGACCGGTGATGGCGTACGTGCCGTTTGAGAATGGAGTCGGGTTTGACACTGCACACCTGTCGATAATGCCGATCGCGGTAAATCACATACCGGAAAGTATGGGATTTATCGTTTCCGACGGAACTGTTTCGATCGGCATCACGGGCGATACGGCGCAGACTGATGATGTTTGGGCAAAGCTCTCAGTCGAGGACTCACTAGCCGCAGTATTTGTCGAGTGTGCGTTTCCGGATGAGTTAGTTGATCTGGCAGGCGTTTCGCATCATTTGACGCCGTCGGGCCTCGCACGGGAACTTACGAAATTCAAGCGTCGCGGCGTGCCGATCTATGTGGTCAATATCAAACCGATGTTTCACGAACAGGTGGTCAGCGAACTGAATGCCCTCGGTATCGACGATGTGATCGTTGCTGAGCCTCGACGCATTTATCAATTCTGAGGCTCGTTCGCCTTATCCCGCAAAAAGTTGATCGCTTCGAATGCTCCCTCGCGATGTTCGCCAAGGAAATTTTCGAGAATAACGCGGCCATTCGGCATAACGCTCTCGATACGGAAAGTGCGTTCCTCACGTAATTTCCCCGGCATTATCTCGGCACGAAATGTGACGAGCATTCCCTGGCGGGCCCACACGTTCGTGGACTTATTTTGCTGCTTGCGTCTATTAAAAAAGCTCATTGTGATCGTTAATCTTCCGTTTCAACGGGGCGCTTGTATTTAACTTTTCGTTCGGCGGGATGGATCTTGATCTCCGGTTTTTCTTTTCCGAGTTTCTGTGACGGTGGGGCAACCGGCTTTCTGATCGAGTCAAAGACCGCGGTTTCGCTTTTTTTCTTTTTTTCCCGTTTTGCCATTACGTGATTATAGCAAAATGCATCGGGCCCGAATTCCCACACCTGCAGAAATAGCGTTATTGCTTCGGAATTGACAATATTTAACAAAGAATTCACTATTAGAGGACGTAAATTGTCGGTCAAACGGTCCTATCGGTGCGGTTTTGAAAGGGAATAAGCCTATCTCGAAAATTCGACAAAGTGGTGCGGTTGAAATGTCGCCGACGCGTCGCCCGATGTGGCTGCCGGCTTCGAACTACTATGCTTTGACGATGGCCGTGGTGATCGCATTCTTCTTTCTGGTATGGGGAATTCTGCACGACGGCGGCGATGAAACGCCCTGGATATCGGCCGGGATCGGAGCAAGTGCGGTGCTGTTCGGTGCGGTCATTCTCAGAGAATGGGTGATGAGGCGAGCCCGAAACCGTTACGTCACTGCTCAGCGAAATTTTGACCGAGAACTCAGAGAAGTTTATTCGCGACTCGGCAACGATCGAGATTCAGAAAAACTAACGCTTGGCCAGAACGAAGCGATCCTTTCCGATATTGCCAAAAAATCGAGTGCTGCCAGAACGCTTGGTAAATTTTCGGCCACGCATCGCGAAGTATTTGAGTTGTGCGGCGACTATCTGGCCCGAAACAAACGCGAACTCTCGTTGATCGGTACGGGTTCGCCTCGGCTTGTACCGCTGCGTAAAAGCCGCGACAGAGTTCGCGAATTTCATCGTTATCACGTCCTGCAATGGGCGGAGATAGAGGCGAGGGAATTGACGCAGGACGCGAAAAGCCGTGCCAAGTTTTCGGAAAAGGTTGAATCCGCTCAGGCGGCGATGAACGTGATCGACTCGGCGATGAGCTTTTACCCGGCGGAACCTGCGTTGATCGAGTCGCGCGAAGTCATCGTTGAACTGGTCGCTTCGATCAAAGTGGCCCACTGGGTCGAACGCGCTGAGCGTGCGGCTTTCAAAGGCGATTATAAAGAAGCCCGCAGTCATTACCGCGACGCTTTGTTCTATCTGGGCCGCGATAATATCAGTAACGAAGACCGCGACATCGCGGCAGATCATATAAATACGGCGATCGAACGACTCCGACAGCTTGAGCAAGATTGAAGTCACGCTCGAAAGACCGTAAGATGGTCTCCTGAGTAGTTGACGATAAATACTACAATCCGATTAAAAGATGATTTCCCAACGATGCCCCAAATGTCATAGCGATCGGATCAGGCGCGGATACCGTCCCACGCCGTTCCTGTCAAAATGCATCTTTCGTTACAACCTTTTGTGCGACGGCTGTAACTGGGAGTTTTTCGGCTTTGCCGTGCCCGGTACGGTCAGCGCACGCCCGACGAGAAAGAAGCCAACAAAACGCACAACCCCACAGCGTGACTAAAGTCTAGTACCATTTAACACTGAGTCGCGAATGAGATCCCGAGTCAATCTGAAGCATTTGAGCCGGATAATCGCCGTTGTCGGCTTGGGGCTGACCTTTGCATCAATGGCCACCGTCTCGCGGGCACAATTGTCGCCGACGCCGACGCCGACGCCTGAACTGGTCCATTACGGCGATCTGATCGACCTCGACGTCGAAGGCGGTTTCGAATTTGACTGGCGGGGGCGACTAAATCCCGAAGGATTTCTTGACGGACTAAATACATACGGTGATCCGGTTTACGGACTCTGCCGGAGCGAGTCGGACATAGCGGCCGACGTGGTAAAAGTATATAAGCGTTTGCTGCGTGATCCGGTGGTGATCGTACGCGTGATCGATCGGTCGAATCGAGCGGTCGCCACTATCGATGGAGCGATTAAATTGCCGCAGCGATTTCAGATGCGGCGCCCCGCAAGGCTTTTAGAGCTGATCGTGCTGGCCGGTGGAATTACTGACGACGCCGGTGGTGAGATACGTTTATTTCGCCCGCCAAATCTAAGCTGTGTCGGGTCGAAGGCACCTACGGGCAACGCGGGTGTGGTCGAGGTCATCACAATTGCAGATCTTTTAAGTGGAAAATCGGCAGCCAATCCGATCGTTAACAGTGGTGATCTGATCACGGTGCTTGGCACGACTCCGATCTACGTGATCGGCGGTGTCAATAATCCGCGAAACATCGGTGCCCGGACAATAATGACCGTGACGAGGGCGATCGCCGCCGCCGGCGGACTGGCGAAAGAAGCTGACACGCAAAACATCGTCATATTTCGGCGCGACGGTGGCGAAACGCGTTCGATCGACGTCGATATCGACAAGATCGCGGCGGGAACATCGCCTGATATCGAATTGCGGCCACTCGATATTGTGGAAGTCGGCCAAAAAGGGAGCGGAAAGCGCAGTTATCCGCCCGTTCTGACAGGAACACAGACGAAGGCTCTGCTGACCCTGCCGCTCAGGATCGTCGAATAGCCAAAAGCTTGTAAATTCAACTATACTTACGATTTTGGTTGTCAACGGAGTGTGACAATCATATACTTAAGCGTTATGGCAAAAAAAGAACAAAAAATCAGCCGGCGAAAGTTGGCTCTTCTTTGGGCAGTATTGGTCGGCATTGTGGTCGGCGTGCTCATCTATTTTGAGCAGATCTCAGTGCTCTATGTACTCGCGACGTTTTCACTTACTGCTCTATTGCTTGTTGTGGCCTTTGCGGATCTCGAAAACATAGGTTTCGATCAGGGCGAATAGTTTTCGGGCCACGATCTTAAGGATGGCTATCTTTCGCAAATATCTTGTAATCGGCTTTGCCGTACTCGTAGTCGCCCAGACTGCGTTCGGCGAACCGTTGGGAACGATACCGCAAAAGAAATTACGTTGGAACACGGAAACGATCCGGATCGCGATCTCGCGGTCACTCGTCTCGGCTGCCAATATCAACGGTGCCGACGCCCTTGACGCCGTGGAACGCGGTATTCGGGTGTGGGAAAGCCGTTCGGGCATCAAGTTTGACATCGTGCTGACCGACGGAGAGAGCTCAAGTGGGCCGGGTTTTGCGGGTGATGGTGTGAATCTGATCACTGTTGCTCCGAATGCCGAAAATATGCTTATTTTCGGCCGGAATGACCTTGATGCTGCTGCGAAAACACGCATATTTTACAACCGAAAAGGTTCTATCACCGAAGCCGACATCGTACTCAATCCGACACAACAGTTCTCGACCGATGGAACGTACGGGGCATTTGACCTCGAATCGACCGTCACACACGAGGTCGGCCATCTGCTCGGCCTGCGCCATTCTAACGTCGTTGGGTCGATAATGTACCCCACGACGGCAAGGAACGGTTCGCTCGGCATCCCCGGCATTTTGGTTAGAGAGATCGCTGAGGTTGACGCGGCGAATCTGCGTGAACTGTATTCGCAAGCGGACAGCAGCACCTGCTGCGGTACGGTCAGCGGCAGGCTGTCGGCGACGCCGAAGGGCGTGCCAGGGACTGAAATATGGGCGGAGGCCGGGGACGGGCGGGTCGTTGCTGAAACGACAGCCGTGCCGGACGGCACGTTCAAACTGGGCGGGATCGACGCGGAAACTGTCTCGATATTTGCACGGCCGTCAGGGCGAACGACCGAGTACTCGATCAACTCGATCGGCGAGATCAAATTCGGTACGGTCGAAGCATCCATCTCCAAACGGACCAAGC
This sequence comes from Chloracidobacterium sp., assembly GCA_016720705.1. Lineage (NCBI taxonomy): Bacteria > Pseudomonadati > Acidobacteriota > Blastocatellia > Chloracidobacteriales > Chloracidobacteriaceae > Chloracidobacterium > Chloracidobacterium sp. Next base: position 775,145 of record JADKKB010000005.1, read on the forward strand.
GCCAGAATCGCGGATTTTCGATCGTTGCACTCGGGCTGAACGGATTGCTCAGCGATTCTGCCCTGAGAATGACGCCGGGGCAAACGTACAATGTGATTATGGGTGGATATAAGCTCAAGGCAGACGGCCTGAATGTTTTTGCCACTTCGCCGTACTTTTCCATAGACCGCTCGACCATTCGCGATCTGGAATATGGCGATGGGATCACGGCGATCAGCTTTGATATCACCGTCAATGAGGCCGCTCCGATGGGAAACTATTCGATCTTTGCTGCTGACCGAACAGGAGCGATCGATGCTCTTGTAGGCGCAATGACGGTCACTGCCGGGAATGGGCGATAGAGCAGAGTTATTCGGTACATTTTTTACGAGGCGTCAGGTACAGATTGTTTGCTTTTTGATATTGATTGTGCATAATCAGGGTTGTTCACCCCCCAAAAGGTGAACATGTTACACGCTGTGAGGACGTGTAGCGCGAGGGCGACGGTGTGGGAGACGTCGCCCTCTTCTATTTCGACCGATCAGGCGTTTCACCGCTTGACCTCTTAGTATAACGGCGTAGAATCATACATTGGTTCAGCCTAGTAGGTGACAGAAGGGTTTCACTTGATCAATTGGTGATTATAAACTCTACCCGAAATATGCCGCGGCCGGTTACGGCTCTGCGGTATTTTTGATTTTGGTTATGAAGACAGTAATTCAAGGGCGTTTCAAGAAATGGCTCTACAGCGGTAGCGTCGCTGAGATGGAGGGGCCATCGGAGCCTGAGGGTCGGCATCAGCAGCACTCCTGGTGGAAGGTGATGTGTCTTACCGGTGTCGACTATTTCTCGACACTCGGATATCAGCCCGGGATCGCCTTTCTAGCGGCCGGAGTGCTATCGCCGGTCGCCACACTCGTACTGGTGCTTCTGACGCTGTTCGGTGCATTGCCCATCTATAGCCGCGTTGCCAAAGAGAGTCCGAAGGGCGAAGGCTCGATCGCGATGCTCGAGGCCCTGCTTTCACGTTGGAAAGGCAAGCTATTCGTCCTTGTACTACTAGGTTTTGTCGCTACAGATTTTGTCATAACCATCACGCTTTCGGCCGCCGACGCTACGGCCCACATTCTCGAAAATCCATTTGTAAAAGTGACTGTACCGTTCCTCGATCACCCGGTGATTGTGACGTTGGCGTTGCTTTTGGGCTTGGGATTGGTATTCCTGAAGGGTTTCAAAGAAGCGATCGGCATTGCGGTTTTTCTGGTCGCGGTCTATCTGATGCTTAACGTGGTCGTGATCAGTGTCGGGCTGTTCGAGGCATTCAACCATCCCGAAATGATCACGGACTGGAAAACGGCATTGTTCGCTACCAAGACCAGCGGTGGCTATAGCGGAATTTTTGTGATCGTTGGGCTTTCGCTCCTAGTATTTCCCAAACTTGCGCTCGGACTCTCAGGGTTTGAGACCGGCGTTGCGGTTATGCCGCTCGTCAAGAGCCCGAACCGGATCGCCAATACCCGCAAACTGCTGATGACGGCGGCGTTAATAATGAGCGGAATGTTGATCGCCAGTAGTTTCGTCACCAGCGTGATGATCCCGGCAGATGAATTCTGCCCGAAAGTTTCGTGCGGTGCTGCGGCAGGTGAACACGGAGTTCCGCTGCACTGTGCCTGCAGTCCGGAGCAGGTCGAATCGAGATTTGTAAAACCGGCGGGCGAAGCTAACGGCCGAGCACTCGCATATATCGCACATCGTTATATGGGCGATGTTTTTGGCACATTCTATGATCTCAGCACGATCCTGATCCTCTGGTTCGCCGGTGCTTCGGCAATGGCCGGACTGCTTAATATCGTACCTCGGTATTTGCCGCGGTACGGTATGGCACCCGAATGGGCGAGGGCGACACGACCGCTTGTGCTTGTTTTTACCGGAATTTGTTTTGCGGTCACGTGGTTTTTTGAAGCTAACGTCGATGCCCAGGGCGGTGCGTATGCAACCGGTGTATTGGTGCTAATGACCTCAGCGGCGATAGCTGTGACACTATCGGCACGGCGGCGACATAGCCGTTGGACGTTGGGATTCGGTGCGATCTCGGCTGTGTTCGTTTATACGACGATAACTAACATAATCGAACGGCCGGACGGCATCAAGATCGCTTCGATGTTCATTTTTGGTATTATTGCGGCATCATTCATCTCACGGGCGATGCGCTCTACAGAGATACGGATCGATAAGATCGAACTGGACGACGCGGCCAAGGCATTTCTGGACGAACTCGACGAGGAAGGCGAGTTTCGTATCGTGACGAACCGGCGTGAGACCGGCGACGTGACGGAATATCGATTTAAGGAGCACGAAAAACGCGTCGATAACCATATTCCGTCGTCTGATCCCGTACTGTTTTACGAGATCGAGCCCGGAGATTCGTCCGAATTTAAGGGCAAGCTGTTTATTCGCGGCGTGGATATCGAGGGCTACAAGGTACTGCGTACGCAGGCACCTGCCGTGCCGAATGCGATCGCTGCTTTTCTGCTGTACATCCGCGACACCAAAGGCAAGATACCGCACGTGTACTTTGGATGGAGCGAGGGAAATCCGATAATGTACCTAGCCAGATATATTTTGTTTGGCGAAGGCGATACGGCACCTGTAACACGAGAGATCCTGAGGCAAGCTGAGTCCGATCCGGAAATGCGCCCCAGCGTGCACGTGGGCGGTTAGAGGCGGTCAGGCACCGGAGCCTTTGCCCGATTCCGTTTGGTTAAGAAAGCAAGCACGGCAATAGATCGGCCGACCCTGTGACGGGTAGAACGGCACCGTCGTTATGATCGAGCAACACGCACATTCGGCGGCAACCTCGACGTAGCGCTTGTATCCGGTCGCCTGAGCATTCTCGATCGCAGCCAGACGTGCATTCTTTAACTTTTTACAGGGTTTGCAGCGTTTCGGGGGATTCTGGAGGCATTTGTCGCGATAAAATAGCTGTTCGCCGGCCGTCCAGACAAACTCCCTATGACAGTCGACGCAAGGTATCGGCTTATCGTCGAACTCAGTGGTCTCCCTAACTATTTTCGGATCGGCGTCGTTCATAATCGCTGATCAACTATCGTCATTGCCGCTATTTTGAACTAAAGCGGCCGAGTTGAATGCGCCGGCGAGACCATATTGCCAATTGACGCTGGCGCGAGTTTTTCAAGGTTGATGGAAATGACATTACAACCAAGCGAATATCGTGTCAAGCAAAATGGTAATACGGGGCGAGTGAAGTAGTATCGAATTATGAGAGTTTTAGTGATCGGTTCGGGCGGACGCGAGCACGCGATCTGCAGGGCATTCAGCACAAGCACGAAAATCACCAAGTTGTACTGTGCAAACGGTAACGCCGGTATTGCACAGCTTGCCGAGTGTGTCGATATCAAGCCGGACGATATTGCCGCTCTGACGGCTTTTGCCCGTGATCGCTCGATCGATCTGACATTTGTTGGCGGAGAAACGCCTTTGGCGTTGGGCATCGTCGATGAATTTGAAAAACACGGATTTCGGATCGTCGGCCCGACCGCCGCCGCCGCCCGTCTCGAAGCCAGTAAAGCCTTTGCCAAGGACTTTATGGCAAGGCACGGGGTTCCGACGGCCAAATACGTGACGGCATTATCACCCGCGGCCGCGGTATCGGAACTTGTAAGCGGTGCGTTCGGCGATGAAAATGTCCCCGTCGTGGTCAAGGCGGACGGGCTTGCGGCCGGAAAGGGCGTCGTCGTTGCCGAAAATCGGGCTGTCGCAATCGCCGCCATAAATGAGATGGCTGATCTGGTCGGAGCACACGCAGCCGAAAAGATCGTGCTGGAAGAGTGTATGTTCGGCAGGGAAGTGTCGCTGCTGATGTTTGCGGACGGCGAGGACTTTGCCCTTATGTCACCGACCCGTGACCATAAGCGAATCGGCGAAGGCGATACAGGGCCAAATACGGGTGGTATGGGCACGTTTACCGACGCAACCCTCTTGACCCCCGATCAATTGGCTTTGATCGCAGATTCGATCATTGGGCCGACGCTGCGAGGTTGTCAGACGGAAGGGTTTCGCTTTCGCGGAATATTGTTTCTCGGGCTAATGCTTACCGACGGCGGGCCGAAACTGCTCGAATACAATGTGCGCTTTGGTGATCCGGAAACGCAGTCGATCCTGATCCGGCTGGAAACTGATCTGATCGATATATGCGAAGCGATGATCGATGGCACGCTCGGCCAACTGGAGATCTCTTGGCGCAAGGGTAATTCGGCTTGTATTATCCTCGCCGCCCAGAATTATCCGGCAAAACCGCGAACCGGCGATCTGATCTACGGCGTCGCCGAGGCAGCAGCGATGGAAAATGTAGAGGTATTTCACGCAGGGACGTCGGCCTCGGCCATCGGCGAATTTTATACCGCAGGTGGGCGAGTACTTGGGGTAACGGCAACCGGCGACGATCTTACGTCGGCACTAGCCTCAGCCTACGCCGCCGCCGGGAAGATAAAATTTGAGGGAATGCAGTTTCGCAGGGATATCGGTAAGTAGCCGGGACACGATCGGCAGCTTTTTGCCAGTCAGGCCTTTCTGACCGCATCGGCCTTGCGTTTGAAATCTTCAGCTTCCTTTGTAAGCCCGTTTTTAAGGCAGAAAACCACTAATTTATCATACCGGGCGGCCTGATCGGCGTCTGAGAGCCAACAGATCTTCGCGGTGCACTCCGGACAAGCGTCTATCGGGCGGCGGTCTGTTTCGCCGAGGTGATTGGTGCCGCTCATCACGCACTCGTACTTGGTGCAGTGCCGCATCGAAAACATATGTCCGCTTTCGTGTGCCGCGATCTTGAGTGTGCGGCGTAGAAAAGTGGCAAAGTCGGCATTGTCGTCCAGACGGGCGAGCGACCAGACACCGACGCGATTCTCCAGGCTTGCTTGGCCAAAAACGTACGACATCGACGCATCCGGAAAGAGGTCGTCCGGCGTAAAGGCAATCAGTGCCGCCGCGTCGGCGGGTAGCATGGGTTTCAGAACGTCGTCGAGAATATAGCCGGATCGGATCTGCTCAACTTTGGTGTAGGGATTTCGTCGAGAGTCCTTGATCCGAAGCGGCCGTTTGATCGCGTGCGACGGCAGCATCTTCACCGACAGATCGTAAAATGCCTCGATATATCCCGCAGAAATATCCACGATCTTTTTCTGCTGCGGCGTAAAAGTGCCGAGCGGCAGAACGTAGATCGTATGTCGCTCCGTAGTCGGTTTTACCGGATCAGCATCCAGATACTCCTCAAATGTCTGGCCGGGTTCGTTGTGCGAGGCTAGCCAATCGAAAGATTCCGGCTTTGCCATCGTCTTAAAGAATGGAGCGATCTTAGGGAGATTATCGCGGAGCTCCTTGCGTTCCTTTTTCGCCTCACGGGCCGCGGCCATATTTGACGCCGGGGTATCCTCAGGTGTGTAGCAAGAAGTTACGAGAAGAGCGACCAGAAAAGTAATTACAAGTACACCGAGAGCACGACGAGTCAGTACCACCTGCGGTAGCGGGCGAAGTTCTGCTGAGGCTTGCAAGCGACGAGTCCGTACCACCTGCGGTAGCGGGTGGGGTTTTAGCTTTGCAGATCTAATCAAATTTGGGTAATTCATCTCCTTGACCCTTAAGGACATACTCGACGGCATTGAAAATATGGTCGTCGGTCCAAAGCCAGCGTTCACTCCCTTTGTCCGCCCAAGGTCTTCTATCCGATAGCCAAAGTCCGGACTCCCTAAGGCATCTTGTTGCATTTGCCTTAAATGCGTTTAGAGCGACCGACGGCAGTTTTCCGGCGGTTGTGGTCACTACGTGAATATGGTTGGTGCGGATGTTAGTGGCGTACAGTTTCCATTTCCTCCGCTCGCAAGTATCTCTAACTGCCCGTTCGACAGCATCGCGACTGGCCGCATCTAGCCGAACGGGCCGCTGCTTCATTCTATTCGAACTTATCACTTTCCAATGATCGTTCGCCGCAATCTTTGCATCGCCGTAAATGTTATTACGCCGATCGATCGATCCGCGCTCGTCGCCGTGAAGCCAAGTTCCATAACACCGGAATGTGATCAAGAAAGCGAGCGGGTGGTTCGAGTCGTTCCACATATGCAAACAATCACATCCCCACCCGCTACCGCAGGTGGTACTGACACGTCTCGCTATTTCGCAGGCTGATACGCCTTAGCCCACTCCAGAAACGCTCCGAATTTCACGTTATTCGCGTCAAGCCACTTCATCGCGTCCTCTTTGCCGCTGATGTACAACACCATATATCCAAATGATTCCAGGTGCCCGTTCTTTTTGAGTTGTGTCAGAAACGGAACATACTCCTTTCCGATAAACGTCGATTTGAGCTTTTTATCTTCGGACAAAAGACCGATGACTGTGCCGACGGCATCCACGAAGATCTGATTTTCGGTCTTGTTCTTGTCCTTTTCGTCCTTAAAAGTGGTCAATGTTCCCAAAAGCAGATCGTACATCCCAAAATCGCCTTCGTCCGTCGGGGCGTTCAGATCCAAAAATATATTAATGCTTCCGGTTTTGGGGTCCTTGCCCGCGGGTTTCAGCACATCGGTGAGGATCGAGGCCGCCGTTTTGGCACGCTGGGAATTATATTCAAGTGTCAGGAATCGGGCTGCGGCAACAAACGAGGGGATCTTGTACTTTGTCCCCTGATAGACCACCGACAGTAGATAGTGCGGGCTCGCGTACGAAAAATTGGTCTCGACCGATTTCTTTAGTTCAGCTCGGGCTTCCGCATATTTCTTTTGCCGAACAAGTGTGACGCCGATGTTGTAGTAAACGCTCGCGAGATGCCGGGCCATTCCGATGTCGCCTTTGAACATACTTTCGGCCTCACGGTAAATCTTTAGGGCATCATCGCTCTTGCCGACGTCATCGAGGCAGTTTGCCATTATCGAGTAAAACATCGCGAGTTCGTCGGACTTATATTTGGCTCCGACATAGGCGGTTTCCATTGCCTTTTCGCGGTCACCTTTGGCGTATTGACTGAGTGCCTTTTCATACAGGGCGATAGTCGCATCGGCATTGCCGGCAAGGATCTTATCGTATTGGGCGATCGCGTCATCGTACCGTTTGGCGTCGTGGTGAACGATACCGGCGTTGAGTATCTTGGTTTCCTCAGCGGACAGCGGCGCAGACAAAAGCGTCGGTTTGGGCAGCTTTTGTGCAGTCACGGCCATCGCCAGGACACAAACAGCGAGGATCAGGAAAATTAGCTTTCTCATTTTTCGGACTCCTATAATCAAAAGTTTGGGCGAGCATTAACTAAGATGCCATAGATCTGAAAAAGTTCCCACCACGGAAAAATATCAATAATCGGCGACCGATGCCGCGTAGCTGTCAAAATTTCTCCGCATTTCGGCAAGCGAGTCGCCGCCAAATTTCTCTCTCATTGAGTTTGCGAGTACGACGGCTAGCATTGCTTCGGAGATGACTCCGGCGGCCGGAACTGCCGTGATGTCTGAGCGTTCGAAGGCAGCGTCGCTCGTAGCCTTTGTGTCTATATCGACCGAGCTGAGAGCTCTGCGAAGTGTCGATATCGGCTTCATATAGCTTCGAACGCGGAGTTCCTCGCCATTTGTGATGCCGCCCTCGAGGCCGCCCGCACGGTTCGTCGGGCGAGTGAACCCGGATGCGTTATGGAATATCTCGTCGTGGACCTCCGAGCCAAGCTTACCGGCGTTAGCGACTCCGGTGCCGATCTCAACGGCCTTGATCGCGTGTACGGACATCAGTGCCTGAGCGATGCGGCCGTCCAACTTCTCATTCCAAGCGGTGTGCGAACCGAGGCCGACCGGCAACCCTTTGGCGACGACCTCAACGATGCCGCCAAGCGTGTCGCCCACTGTTTTGGCTTCGTCGATAAGCTTGATCATTTCGCTCTGGCTCAAATCGTCAACGCAGTTTAGCGGGGAATCGGACGGAATAGCGACTATCTCATCCCACGAACGCCAAAGGGGGACGACCTGGACGTGGCCTAGCTTGATCACGTGGCTACGGACCTCCGCCCCAAACGCCGCAAGCAGCTGTTTGGCAATGGCACCGCAAGCGACGCGGGCCGCCGTTTCACGCGCCGACGCCCTTTCCAAAATATCACGGAGGTCGCGTGTCTGATATTTTTGGCCGCCGGGCAGATCGGCGTGGCCGGGACGCGGTCGCGTCACGATCCGAGGGTTTTTGGGCTGTTCATCAAGCGGTTCGGCGGACATTACGTCTTCCCAATGGACGAAATCGTCATTTTTGATCATCAGGGCGATCGGCGACCCAAGCGATTTGCCGTGACGGACGCCCGACAGTATCTCGACGCTATCGGTCTCGATCTTCATACGTCCGCCGCGTCCGTAACCCTGTTGCCGACGCCAAAGCTCGTGATCGATCGCGGCAACATCGATCGGCAATCCCGCCGGGACGCCCTCGACTATCGCAACCAGAGCCTTACCGTGTGATTCGCCGGAAGTTGTAAATTTGAAGAACATAAGAAGTATTTATCGCAGATCGACGCCACTAAACAAAGACGGTTCGGTGATTTACAACTATTCTGTCACATCAGCCTTTATCAGCGTTAACTTCCGTTTTAAGATCTTCACGCTGGACCGCAAGTGGCACAGACTTTTTCTTAAACACGATCAGACCGATGCTGCCTATGATCAGAATCCCGCCGAGGATGGTCTGGGGCGGCAGCACTTCGTCAAGAAAGATCCAACCGATCACCACGGCTAGCAAGGGCGTGACCAGCGAGATCATCATCGCTTTGGTCGATTCGATCTTGCCGAGCAACCAATAATATAGCCAAAATGCAGCAATTGTCCCCACCAGAGAGAGATAGAGCACGCACACGACCGCCCGCCACGTCCAATGAAACGACAGCGGGTTGCCCTCGGCCAAAAGGCTGTATATGAGGATCGCCGGTAAACCGCAGATCATCTGGCAAAAGAGCAATGACGCCGGATGAAAGGCACCGCCCTTGGCCTTGACGAGGATCGACGCCTGAGCCGCCGCGTACGAACCGATGACGACGCCAACACATCCGAAAAAAGCTAGAAGGCTCTGCACCTTGAGTTGGTCGTAGAAGATGACTCCGACTCCGACGATACCGACGATGACCGCAAATACCTTAAGCCTTGTGATACGTTCGTTCGGCAAAAAGACCCACGCCAGTATCAGCCCGAAAACAGTGATCATCGCCTGCAGCACGGCTGCCAAGCCGGACGTGATGTGCTGTTCCGCCCAAAAGACCATACTGTAATTTACCGAAAACTGAAGCAAGCCGGTGATAGCGATTAGACGCCACTCTCGCCACGTCCGCGGCAATATGATCTTTTGAAATCGGATCACAGCAAAGAGTACGATCACCGACAGCAAAAACCGCGATGCCGCGAATGCGATCGGCGGCAAGTCTTCGAGGCCGACCTTGATAAAAATCCAGGTAGTGCCCCATATCAGACACAGAATTAGCCAAACTATAACGGTTTTCATTAGTCGCGGGTATAAAAACTCAGGGTCGTCTCGCCTTGTTTGAGCAGGCGCCAGCGACGCAGGCTGCCGACCTCTTCGGGTACGTGTTTTTTAGAATGATGTTCGACGACCACGATTCCGCCTTCGTTGAGCAATGTCGAATTATGTCCGAATTCGTAAATGACGATCGCGTAGTCAGATTCATACGGCGGATCAAAGTAAGCGATATCCCAACCGGTCGGATGATCGCGGCCGGCAAAATTGTCGGCTTCGAGGCCGAGGATCTCGGTCTGTGATTCCGGCACACCGAGTTTGTCGAGGTTTTCTTCGATCAGTGAACAGGACTTTTTCGAGCGATCAACAAACGTTACAAACTCAGCACCTCGCGAAAGAGCTTCGATCCCGACCGCACCCGTTCCGGCACAAAGATCCAAAAATCGAGTTTCGTCGTCGATCCGTGGAGCCAATACGTTAAAGAGAGTTTCGCGAAGCCTGTCGGAGGTTGGCCGCGTCTTGCTGTCGGTGGGGCTCTTTAGAACGCGGCCGCCGTAAATACCCGAGATCACTCGCATAGGTTAAAGTGTAGAAAAATCGAATTGTTAGGGCAAAGCCGTCGTGCAAATGAGTTAAGCAATGGTCCCAAGTCGGACCTTTTTGTCGGTCCGGGCGATCCTGATCATTGTCCTCGTCGCTTCTGAGTCGGGATGTTCATTGAGAAACGTTTCGGCCTCAGATCGGGCAGCGATCAGAATGTCCAGATCCCGGACGATGTTGCCGATCTTAAAGCTCTGCAAGCCTGACTGCCGCGTGCCGAGAATTTCGCCTTGTCCTCGTATCTCGAGGTCCTTTTCGGCGATCTTAAAGCCGTCGGACGTCGCTTCCATAATTCCGAGCCGTTGCTTTGCCACTGCCGTCTTCTTAAAGTCCGTCAGCAGCACACAAAAGCTCTGATCGGCTCCGCGTCCCACGCGTCCACGCAATTGATGCAATTGCGAGAGCCCAAAGCGCTCAGCGTGCTCGATGATCATCAGCGATGCGTTGGGGACATCGACGCCGACCTCGATGACGGTGGTCGACACGAGAATGTCGAGTCGGCCGGCGACAAACTCACGCATTATCTCTTCCTTATCGGCGGACTTCATCTTGCCGTGCAGAAGCCCGACCGTGTATTGAGGAAATCGATTCAAACGAAGGTCGTCATACATTATAGTGGCGGCTTTCAGATCTAATTTCTCTGACTCCTCGATCAACGGATAGACGATATAGACCTGACGTCCGAGTTTGATCTCGCGTTTGATACCCTGATAAACGCCGTCGCGTTTGTCTTCGCCGACCACAACAGTTTTGATAGGCGTTCGGCCGGGCGGGAGCTCATCAATTATTGAAACGTCGAGATCACCATAGACAGTCATCGCCAGTGATCGCGGTATCGGCGTCGCGGTCATAACCAGAATGTCGGGGTTCATACCGCTTGCGGTGAGCTGAGCACGCTGAAGCACGCCGAAACGGTGCTGTTCATCTATCACTGCCAGTGCGAGGCGGTCAAAACTGACCGCGTCCTGAATGATCGCGTGCGTGCCGATGACCAAGTCTATGTCGCCGGCGGCGAGATCCGCGTGGATCTTTCGCTTTTGTGCGGCTCGCGTACTGCCGACGAGCAGTTCCACTCGATATCCGGTATCGGCAAAAAGTTTAACGGCATTGCGAAAGTGCTGTTCGGCCAAAATCTCGGTCGGAGCCATCAATGCGGTCTGATAGCCATTTTCCATTACTGCAAAGATCGCTAAAAACGCGACGATGGTCTTACCACTGCCGACATCGCCCTGGATCAGGCGATTCATCATAGAGCCGGACTTGAGATCGCCAAAGACCTCGCCGACAACGCGTTTCTGAGCGCCGGTGAGGGCGAATGGCGTGATGTTCTTGAGCCGGCCTTTCATCGCCTCACTGACCTCGATCACGGTGGTTTTCGTTTCCCGCCGACGGCCGCCGCGGAGTAGCTGCATAGAAAATGTAAGCCAAAAAAACTCGTCGAATATTAAGCGGCGTTGAGCGGCACTGCGAAACATCTCGTACTCGGCGATAGTCGAACTCTCCGGCGGAAAATGGATATCTGCAACTGCATCGGCACGTGTGATAAGGCTGTGACGATCGCGAACCTCCAATGGCAATCCATCCGCGATCGAGCCTCGATCAAGCTTGGCGAGGACGCTATGCACTATCTCACGAAGGCGTTTGGTCTGGAATGGCCCTAGTTTGCGGTACACTGGCACGCGGCGTGCGGTATGCACGGTGGCAAACTCGGGACTTGCAATATCTTCGTCGAGTTCGTCATTCTCGTCCGGGGTTCGTTTGATCTTTTTGGACTTGGCCGCTTTGTCGGGAAAAAGTTCGGTCCCCAAAGCGGGAAGTATCTCGAGTTCGTCGGGCTTTGCGAGTTTTAGAGCGAATGTTCCTTTACGTTCGTCGAACTCCCAGAGGCCGTAAGCTACAAACCGAGTGCCTCGTGCAAATCGCTCGGTGTAATACTCGAGTATCGCCTTGGCACTCCGGCCCGATATAAACCATTTTACGACGACCGGTTTACAGAGTCTCTCGGCATCTCCACCCGTGATCTCAAAAATAAAGAGCGGTGGTTTTCGCGGGTCGCGGTTGCGGCCGACCTGCTTGCCGCCCGAGCCTCGTACGTATATCTCAACCGCTGCCTCCATTCCTTCTTCGAGTTTGTCGATCGAGATAAAATTTGAACGGTCCTCATAGCGAGCGGGATAGTAATTGAGCAGATCTTCGACCGTGACGGTGTTAACGTCGACCTTTGCCGCAACACCGGCGACCGCAACGGCGAGTTTACGTGCCGTTAGAGCGGACAATTTTCCGATGCCGTAATTATGCAGGTCAATAATTGGTGTTGAGATGGTCAGCCCCATTGAGCGAATTTTAGCACAGAGGTGGCTTTGCAAAGGACTTTTTTCAGCAACGAGATCGGGGCCGCCGTGGCGTTAGGGATCGTTCGCGAGTGGCCGAATACACCAATGCGCGAAAAGAAGGGAACACCGGTGCCGACGATGTAGGACAAACAAGCGTGACCGGTCGGTGATGGCGGACAAAAGGTCGCCTATCGAATTTGAACATTCAGATCAATTCGATGATCTTTTAAATTATCGCTTCCAATACCAGCAGTAACTTTACGGCTGCCAGAGGCCGCAACATCGCGATTTATCCAAATCGATCTTTTTTGTCACACTCGAGCTGATTCGCGGGTTATAGAATCACTGAAATTCACCGAGTGATGTTTTGATCTAACTCTGCGAATCGGTCGACTATGCCGTTTTCGTCTACTTTTGGCTTTAACCGTCAATGGTAAATATCCTTCGTCAAAAACTCCGGGATGTCGGGCGACACGCTTCTTGAGTTTCCGCGGTGTCGGTGTCGCTGATGGGGATACGCTTAATTTCGCTTCCGTTGGACTTGGTTCGAAAGCGAACAATCCGAAGGAAAATGCTGCAATGATAGCAGCCAATGCCGCTCGATTTACTATTTTCATTCTCTCACCTATTAGCCTTAAAGACGTGATTCCTAAAATGCCGTTAGTATGACGCAAATTCGTACAAGTTGGCCGAGAAATCTGGCCGTTTTGGCCGGAGGACTCAATCATTGCCGTAGATCAAAAATCCTCAATTTGCGACGTCTATTCTGCAAAATTGCTGATCAGCTTTAACTGCGACCTTAGCACTATAACGTAAATCATTTTTCGGTAATCCAAAAACATAGATCAAGCTACGGTGCTCCGGAAGTTTCGTCCAGGTTGGGGGAAGGTATCGAGTTGAGAAATAAGGTGTGGAAAATAAAAGAGGCTGTCCGGTAAGGACAGCCTCTCGATACAAATTTGGCGATAGAACTATCGGAGCGAGACTCCGACGCCGCAGTGAACCTAGCTTAGTGCGTTCACGTGTTTGGTCAGCCGCGACTTGTGGCGGGCTGCCGTATTCTTGTGGATTATCCCTTTGTTTACCGCTTTATCGATCAGCGAAACAGTCGGGAAAAGCAGCTCGGTGCTTGCCGCCTTGTCGTTGCCGGCAACGGCTCCGCGAAGCTTTTTGATCGACGTGCGCAATTTGCTGCGATTGCTGCGGTTGATCTCTTTACGTTTGGCATTCTGGCGAACGCGTTTCTCTGCTGATTTATGATTAGCCATCTTTATTTCCAGTCAGTTAAGACAAACTCCAAATTGTATAGACCGTGAACATATTTGTCAAATGCCGGTGGGCGTACGAATGATCACTTTTCGAACTTCAAAACAAGAGTGTGCATAATGTCGACAAATAGGGCGACGATCGGCGGATACATAAAGAACTCAGGCTCGAATTCGGTCGAGAACATATCCGGATAGATCTGCGACATAAATGTTACCTGAGTTCCGATGAGATAGCCGATGCCCAGACAAATCAGAAAGCCGGCGATCAACACTCCTACTGTTAATATCCGTGAATATGGCTTGTGCGTGCGTTCGGCACCGTCGAGGATCGAATCGTGAATATTGTCTTCGGCATCCGTATATCGAAGAAAACCGTCACGGGCACGTCCGCCGAGGTGGATCAATCCAATGACGAAGAGCGAGACCATAATTATCTTTCCGATAACGCCGGTCGAGATGAATATCATAGGCCTCAAGGCCGTCGACATCGCTGCCGCTACATAAAGGCCGACGATCGGATAAATGACCCGTTGGAACGCCAACGCCTCGAGCCGCTCCTCGGCCAGCATTCGGTCGATGATGTCGTTATATCGCTTTTCGTAAACCATCTGCCGCCAACGCTTTGCGTGTCGGTTGCCGGAGGTGAAAACGCTGTCATCCGCGCTCGGGTCGCTGTATTGGATGTCCAGTAGTCGGCGATCGTAGAGCGCCCGATCCTTCGGATTGCCCAGTACCTCGTAGGCCTCGGCGATGGCGGCAAACCTCAGAGCGGTCTCCTCGGAGCCATCCTTGGAGTCGGGATGAAGCTTACGGGCAAGCCGCCGATAAGCGGACTTGATGTCGGCCTTGGACGCCTGCGGCGAGACTTTGAGTATGTCGTAGTAGTTGACCATCGAACGAAGCGGGTGTGCCGATCGCAAATTTTCCCGAAAAGACGGCTGAGCCGCCCGGAAAAACAAATTGTAACACGGCCGACCGTAGGACTTCGTTACGGAGTATCTAAATCATCGATCTGCAAACTGATCGGGAAAGCTCCCGCGATCTTTAGCAGATCGACGACGCGGGCAACCTTGCCATATTCGATGGTGCTCGGAGCTTTGACGAATACAGTTCGCTCGATCCGATCAGCAAAGGGTCGATCGGAGTCATCGGCGTGGCTTTCCGAAAGGGAACCATTTGCGGCCCTGGCCGTAAAGGTCTCACGGAGACGCTCGATCATCTGTGCCGGGTTGTCGATGCTTCCCAGACCGGTCTCTTTGTTAAGCCGCAGTCCGCCGGTGCCGTCAACCGATACGACGAGCGTATCGGGGTGCGGGCGAACTGAGTCGTCCGAAATCGGTTTCGACGGGATGCGAGCCTTGAAGCTACTTGGACGCATCGGCGTTACGACCATAAAAATGATCAGCAGGACGAGCAAAACATCGATCAGCGGCGTGACGTTAATGATCGGACGGGTCATTGGGTTCCTCCTTCGAATTTGGTTCGATGAAGGGTTAGACACCGGTCTGAGCAAAAAGTTCCCGAGTTCCGGTTCACTCGGGAATTAGCTCGGCCCCGAGCGCGTCGAGCAAAGCCGAGGCCTTGGTCAGTGTTTCGAGGTATTCGCTTTCGGGTTCGCTGTCGATCACTATGCCGCCGCCGACGTTAAAGGTGGCGATATGATCGCGGACGACCATTGTACGGATAGCAACGCTCAAGTCGAGTGCTGCGGTTATTCCAAAAGAGTCATCGGGCACGCAATAGCCGATTGCACCCATCGAAAGCCCTCGCGGCCCTCGTTCGATCGAGTCAATTATCCTCATTGTGCTGATCTTCGGAGCTCCAGTGATAGAGCCGCAAGGGAACATCGCTCGCAGGATATCAGACGGCTTGATATGCTGCCGAAGCTGTCCTGAAACCGTCGATACCAAGTGAAACAGCGACGGATGTTCTTCGAGATCGCAGATCTTTTCCGCGGTCACACTGCCAAATTTACATATTCGGCCGAGATCGTTTCGCAAAAGGTCAACGATCATTGTATTTTCTGCACGGTCCTTGCCGCTAGAAAGGAGTTCTTGCCGCAACGCCGCGTCCTCGTCCGGGTCGCTCCCGCGTGGCCGCGTGCCCTTTATCGGCGAGGTCGTGATGCGCCGATCGCCAAAGGTCGATCGGAAAAAGCGTTCGGGGGAACCTGAAATGACAGTCGAGTTGCCGCGTGCAAAAAATGCCGCGAAAGGTGCCGGATGGCGTTTGCGAAGCCGCTTAAAGACCGTCTGCGGTGACGTGGCGTCGGGCAAACGACACGTTATTCGATGCGTCAAATTGGCCTGATAGGTGTCGCCGCAGCGGATTTGTTCGCGGATCGCTTCGACCGCAGTGTAATACTCAGCCTGCGAAATATCCGAACGTGCCGAACATTTTTCAACTCTATCGCTAATTTCGGTCTTCGCGGCACTCTGCAGTATCTCGGCACGCTGCTCATTACCGGCAATATGAGTTCGGCCGGTGTCATAGTCGTGGATGATGAGAGCGTCAAAGCGTGCGATAAAAATTTGGGGTTCGGCCGGATCGCTCGATTCGACGCCTGTACCCTGGAGTTCGCTGCCGAGATCGTAAGAGATCGAAAAGAAAGAAACTAGTTTCGGTTCGGCCAGCGATTGGTCAAATATTTCAAGCGAATGGTCAGCGGAATCGCCGGCGATCTCGCGAACGTCGGTCGGTGTAATACCTGCGATCAGTAAATGCGATCCGAGGTGACCGACACCGCAACTGTCGAGGATACATACGACGCCTGACTCGGACAGCGACAGCAGTGCATTGGTAAGGTCCGCGCTGTCGATATCCAATTCGAGCATAGAAGTGATTTTATCACGTAACAAAATTTCACTCTGGCTGTATTTTCGCGTACTATGTTGCCAGTCCAAAACTCAAAAATATGAACTCTGAGATAACCGAACGGCAAACACTAATTCGCGGCTTGGGCCTGATCGCCGCGATATCGGTCATTATCGGCAACGTGATCGGCACGGGCGTTTTTCTAAAGGCTCGTGTGATGACGTGTAACGTGGGCAGTCCCGAATGGGTCTTGCTCGCGTGGATCGCCGCCGGGCTGCTCTCGCTGGCCGGTGCACTGACCTACGCCGAATTGACGGCGATGAAGCCGGAGGCGGGCGGGGAATATGTATTCTTGCGGGATAGCTACGGTAAATCGTCGAGCTTTCTATACGGATGGATGCAGATATTTATCGCTCGTCCGGGCTCTCAGGCTGCTGCTGCCGTTGCATTCTCGATCGGACTAAACGATTTTCTAGATAACAAGTTGGCAGCGACCCTGACCACGCTCCACCTTGGCGGCACCACATTTGACATCACCACGCTCCAGCTTGTGTCGGTAATGGTGATCATCATCTTTACCACTCTCAATTGCGCGTCGGTGACCCTGACCGGACAGATCGCTACGGCTCTCACGTTTGTAAAAATGGCGTTGATCCTCTTTGTGTCGGTTGGGGCGTTCGTGCTGGTCAGCGGTAATTTTGGACATTTTTCGATGCTGAACACCGGTGGTACGTGCGAAGGTGTTGCGGCGGCGGTTACGGTCGGTTCGCCGAGTTACTCGTTCTTTGGCGGCTTTGCGGCGGCGATGCTTGGTGCATTGTGGGGCTATGATGGGTGGAATAATCTGACGTTTGTCGCGGGCGAGGTTAAAAACCCCAATCGGAATATACCTGTGGCGATCATCGGCAGTACGATACTTGTCATCGTCCTCTACGTCATCGCGAACGTAGCCTATTTTTACGTCCTCGATCCGACTGCGATCGCGTCGGTCTCCAAGAATTCTTCGGTCGCAAAGGTCGTTGTGAGTATGTTTTTTGGCGGAAATGTCGCCAGCATCGCAACGGGAGCCGCGATCGCGTTTTTCACAGTCGGGCTGATGCTCTCATCGCTTGGTACGCTTCATACGTCGCTAATGGCTGGAGCTCGCGTGCCATACGCGATGGCAAAGGACCGCCTTTTCTTCGGCACGTTTAAGAATCTTTCGGCAAATCACGTTCCGGTATCGTCGGTACTGTTAATGGGCGTGATAGCCACGATACTGGCTTTATCGGGTTCATTCGACATCTTGACGGATTATGTTGTCTTCGGTTCTTGGGTTTTTTATGCGCTGGTCACGTCATCGATCTTTGTGTATCGGCGGCGTTATCCGGAGCTTGCCCGTCCGTACAAGGCGTGGGGTTATCCGGTTGTTCCGGTCGTTTTCCTGCTGGTCGCGGGATGGTTGCTCTACACCACTTTCTCAAATGACTTGCCGTTGATGACCGACGGTCTCTCGCAGATCGCTTCGGGCAATATCGGTGAGGGGCTCAAATCGATCGGAAAGACGTCATCATTTGCCGGATCACTTCTGATCTTGTTGGGATTGCCGGTCTTTTACTACTTTAATAAGAAAGGGATTGTAACGCCGAAAGGCGAGTAGTTTTTACCAAGATGTCTAATTACGATCGACGAAGCGGCTCAGAACGCCGTGCGACAAACAGATATCCCGTAGAGGTCGATATCGAATGGCAAGGCGGCGGCGAACGCCAGATGGGTACGCTCAGCGACGTCAGCTTTGATGGTTGTTTCGTACTTGGTGCGGGTGACGTGGCCGACGGCGATAGCGTGAAAGTCTTCTTACCGCTCGCTGACGGTATGAAAGTACAGTTTAGCGGAACGGTCGCAAATCACGTTTTCGAGATCGGGTTTGGAGTGAAGTTTGACGCTCTGTCGGCGCCGCAACGCGAAGTGCTGGTCGGTCTCGTGCGTCCACCGAAGGACAATTAATTGTTGGCGTCGATCTCAGCCAGAGCCTCCGCGGCAACCTCGCGATCGTCGAAATGAAATTTGTCGGATCCCACGATCTGATAATTTTCGTGGCCTTTACCTGCGATGATCACCACGTCGTTTGAGCGAGCCTCGGTGATCGCCTGATATATCGCCGTTCGCCGGTCGTCGATCACTCGATAGGGCGTTCCGGTCTGCTTGATCCCAACCTCAATTTCAGAAATGATGCTCAGCGGATTTTCGGTGCGCGGATTGTCAGAGGTGACGAACACGACGTCGCTGTTGCGGCCCGCCGCCAGTCCCATCGGTTCGCGTTTGCTCTTATCGCGGTCGCCGCCGCAACCAAATACGGTAATTATTCGTCCGGCAGTCAGTTCCCTTGCGGTCTTGAGCGTATTTAACAAGGCATCGTCAGTGTGTGCGTAGTCGACGACGACGGCAAAATCGCCGGCGTGCGGAACGCGTTCGAAACGGCCCGGGGCACCAACGCAAGTCGAAAGGCCGCGGATCATATCGTCGATACTGTATCCCAATTCAAGTCCGGCCGCAGTCGCGGTCAACATATTGTAAACGTGCGGTTTGCCGACCAGAGGGGAAGTGACGTGAAATTCGCCCGTCGGAGTTTTAAGCGTAAATGCGGTACCTCGTATTAGCGAGACGGTGACATCCGACGCAGAAAGGTCGGCATCCGTGTCGATCTGCGAGATCGTGACCACACGTTCGCCCCGCGAGCGTAATTCGTCAACAAGTCGTCGGCCCCATTCGTCGTCGATGTTGATCACCGACGATCCGGGCATTTCGCCAAGGCGGCCGTCAAACAGCTGCTTTTTAGCGTCGAAATAGTTTTCCATCGTGAGATGGTAATCGAGATGGTCCTGCGTCAAATTTGTAAAAACCGCCACCTTAAATCGCAGCCAGTCGCAGCGGTGCAGGTCGATCGCCTGTGACGACGCCTCCATTACCGCCATATTGCAGCCTTCACCGATCGCCTCGCGGAGAAAACGGTTTGTGTCAGATGCCTCGGGCGTCGTGCGGATCGCCGGTTCGCTACGCTGGCCGATACGATATTCGACGGTTGTCAGCATCGCGGGCTTGGCGCCTGCCGCCTCGGCTAGAGCAAAGCAAAGATAAGTGGTCGTCGTCTTGCCGTTGGTGCCGGTGATGCCGACGAGATCGAGTTGATGCGAAGGTTCGCCGTTGATCACGGCGGCCGCCTTTGCCAAGGCTTTACGGGCATTTGCCACGGTTAGCCAGGTGCCCGAGAAATCAGCCGGAGGCGCAGATTCCGAAACGATCCCGACCGCTCCCCGGCGAATGACGTCATCAACGAATCGATGGCCGTCGATAGTAGCACCCTTGATAGCGACAAAAAGAGTCCCTTGGTGAGCCTGCCGCGAATCGTGAGTGACATCCGTTGCCGATGCCGACGTATCGCCGGTCGTCACAGCATTTAGGGCGTGGGCAATATCGCTAATTGTGTTTTTATTAGTGGTCAAGATCGATTCAGTACCTCAATGATAATCGTGAATTATACGACACACGATGATTTTCTACGAACATTGAAGCGGTAAATTCGTACTGGATTTTGTAGGCGGAGGTTGAGGAAATGAAAATGATCAAGATAATCATGGCAGCGATCGGACTGGTCTTTATCGGAATGGCATCCTTGTGGGTACTTGGATTCCTTTCCTCGATACTTTGGTATGTTTTCTGGATCGGATTGCTCGGCGCTGTGGGCTATGGCGGATATAAGTTGTTTCTCAAGGCGGAGAGAAAGGCTCTCGGCAGCGATCCGCACGCCGGTCTCGGCGCCGCTGATATCAATATGTCGTGGGACGAATACGACCGTAAATATTTACGAAAATAGTCGGCTAGACAAATTTCGCGCGATTCGGTAGATTCTAGTTTGCGTTTGGGCACGGACTTCGTGCCGGCCCTAAGCAATGCCGAGGTGGCGAAATTGGTATACGCACTAGTCTTAGGAACTAGCGTCGAAAGACATGCGAGTTCGAGTCTCGCCCTCGGCACCAACCTCTTTAATCAAAGGTCATAGGTCCTCTGTCGTTAGATTACGACGGCTTTCACGGCTAACGGCCGACGACCAAGATACCGATCCCCTTATCCGATCCAATGATCGATGAGCGAAAAAGAAAGAGCGGTGCGATTGTTAAGGATCGCACCGCTCTTTATTGATCTAACCGGCCAACTATTCGACCAGACTGCATTTTTTCAAGCTTTCGTAGAAGATATCTTCGCCGCCTCCCACACACTTTAGTTTCACCGGTTGGTCCTTCGTATAGCCCGAAAGTTTGTCGATCAGGGTTGTCGCTGCGGGTTTTGCCATCGATGAAGTATCGAACTCAACTGAGAAAGTTGGACTGTTGTACGGTGGCTCGCCACATTTAACAGTTAACATCACGCTCTGGTCCAGTGCTTTCTTGTACTTGTTTTGTTCTTTTACATCGCTGTTCATCCAGGTCGAAACGATGATGGTCTTGTCCTTGAATTTTGTCGAGACAGCCTTCTTGAAGTCCGCGGGCTTGATCCCTGAGGGCGGTTCGAACTGGCTGCAGTATTTTGCCGCGGTAAAAACGTATTCTCCATCGCTGTTCGGCTGGCCACTCGGTTTAGACTCAGAATTACTAGTGGCACTTGTATTTGAGGTTGTCTGATTCGATGGCTTCAGCGAATTACAGCCGATGCCCACAAGCAGGACGGCAAACAGTGATATTGATGCGCCGATAATGTTTTGTCGTTTCAATTTAGGTTCTCCTTAGTTTTTAAGTGTGAAAAATTGCCGAAAGTGTAGAAGTCATAATCGGCGTAAACTAATACGTCGCAAGAATTTGGGGAATTATTGCATAGTTGTTATAACTCGGCAACGCAAGATTCTAAACTCTTGTCGGGTCCCCTTCTTTGCCCCAAAAACACCAAATTCACTAACGATCTATTACACTCCGTGAACTGACACTTTTCACTATTGGTAGTATTTTGGTCGTCGTCACGAACATCTGACAAGGGTCTAAGGGCAATCCCATCATTCGACATTTCTTCGCTGCTTCGATATGCTTTTTTCTGTAAATGAAAAGCGAATTAAAGGAAATTTCACCTACCCAACGAGAGATACATTTGGAGATCGATGCCGAACTGCTCAAGACAGCATACGGCAAGGTCAGTCAACAATACGCGAAACGTGCGAATGTGCCCGGATTTCGTAAAGGATTTGCCCCGCTGGACGTCGTCCGAATGCGGTTTAGCGAAGAGATCAAAAGCGAAGTCCTGCAGGAGGTCATCCCCGGGCAGGTAACGGCGGCGATACAGGAACACGAACTGCATCCGCTGGCCGAACCGCATCTGCATCTGGAAGATCGGGAGACGTTAAAGGTCAATGGATCGCAATCGATCAAATTGCATATTCACGTCGAGGTGATGCCGGAGATACCGACGCCCAAATATAAGGGCATCGAGGTAACCCGCCGAGTGAAACCGATCGCCGATGGCGAGGTCGAAGACCTCATCGCCGAACGCTTACAGAAAGAAGCGGCATTGATCCCGGTCGAAGGCCGTAAATCAAAACTCGGCGACACGGTGATCGCTGATCTCGAGGGGGTATTTGCGGACGAAGCCGATGCCGAACCGATCAAGGCCGACGACCTCGAGGTCGAACTTGGCGGCGAACACATAGAGGTCTCGTTTACCGAAAACCTGGTCGGCGTCAAGCCCGACGAGGAAAAGGATTTTACGGTTGTTTATCCGGAAACATTTTCGTCTGAGGCATTAGCTGGCAAGACCGTTAACTACAAGGCAAAGATCAAGTCGGTCGGTAGGGCCGAGGTGCCCGAACTGAATGATGCTTGGGCAAAGAGCCTCGACGAAGGTTATAAATCCCTTGCAGACCTTCGCAAAACATTGAAGGCAGATCTTGTGAAATATGCTGAGACGGACGCCGATGCCCGACTTCGCAACAATGCGATCGCTAAACTGATCGAGGATAATGCGTTCGAGATCCCGACGGCTCTGATCGAAAATCAGGCCAGAAACCTTCTGAACAACTTCGCCGAGGACCTCCAGCAGCGTGGTGTCGATCTCAGCAAGGTCGAAAGCCAATTTGTTGAAATGGCCTACAACAATATGCGGACGCAGGCCGAGCGTGACGTTCGCGGTGCATTGTTGCTCGACAAGGTCGCCGAACTCGAAAAGGTTGACGTTTCTGAAACTGAGATCAACGAAGAGATCCAGAAATTAGCTGATTACTATCGTGCGTCGGCCGAGGAGATCCGCGAGTCTCTCGAAAAACAGGGCGGCGGTGTCGAGAATATTCGAAATAATCTGAAAACGAGGAAGTCGATCGAGGCTGTCATTGCTAAGGCGAAAGTCACCGACGGGGAATGGATCGACGAATCGGTAGGTCAACCGGAAACTGCCGAAAAGCCTAAGAAGGAAGCAAAGAAGAAGGCTCCGGCCAAAAAGGCGGCAAAGAAATCTGAATAGTTTTTCGGTCATCCGGGCCGTCCTCGAGTCAGGGCGGCACGGTTGGGGCCGTGCAAAAATACACTTGATTTTTGTGCGGAAAAATGTAAAATCTTGTGTCTGGGGCGACAATCGCAGTATTTGCAACGATTTATCGATCATAACTTCAAGAATAGTCTAAGGTAATCGCAATTACCGAACGAGGAAATATATGGCATTAGTACCGATGGTTGTCGAACAAACTTCGCGAGGTGAGCGGGCGTTCGATATTTACTCCCGTCTCCTAAAGGACAGCATCATCTTTATCGGTACGCCGATCGATGACCAGATCGCTAACCTTATCGTCGCCCAACTTCTGTTCCTGGAGGCTGAGGATCCGGAGCGTGACATTAATCTCTACATCAACAGCCCCGGCGGCTCTATAACGGCGGGAATGGCGATCTATGACACGATGCAGTTCATCAAGAATGATGTAACGACGATCTGCGTGGGCCAGTGTGCGTCGATGGGTGCACTTTTGCTCTGTGCAGGTGCGGCCGGTAAGCGATTTTCGCTGCCGAATGCTCGCGTGCTGATCCACCAGCCCTCGGGCGGTGCTTCGGGCCAGGCAACTGACGTCAGGTTGATGGCCGAAGAGATCATCAGAATGCGTACGCTGACATCGACGATCATTGCTAATCACTCAGGGCAGTCATTCGAACAGGTCGAGATAGATGTGGAACGCGACCGCATTCTGACGCCGATCCAGGCAAAGGAATACGGCCTGATCGACGAAGTGATCGAGCACCGTGATAAATAGTTGAAAGGTGTCTTTTGTCGTTCAAATCCTGATCGGTTTTGCAACGAACGACTAATATTGAGCAACTAACTATTCGCTTATGAGCCAATTCAGACGTCCCGAGGAACTTTTGACTTGTTCGTTTTGCGGTAAATCGCAGAATGACGTGCGCAAATTGATCGCCGGTCCGGGCGTGTACATTTGCAATGAGTGCATCGGCATCTGCAACGAGATCATCAACGATGACGAGCAGACGGCCTCGACGGTGACGCGAACCGCTCTGCCTAAACCGCACGAGATCAAAGGCTATCTCGACGAGTATGTTATCGGACAGGATGAGTCGAAAAAACGCCTTTCCGTCGCGGTATATCAACACTATAAACGTCTCGAGTTGGCTAAACGCCGCAGTGACATCGAACTGCAAAAATCCAATATCCTGCTTATCGGGCCGACCGGGACGGGCAAAACGCTGCTTGCTCAGACGCTTGCACGTGTTTTGAGCGTTCCTTTTTGCATTGTCGATGCGACGAGTTTGACCGAGGCAGGATACGTCGGTGAAGACGTCGAAAATATTCTCCTGAGTTTGCTCCAGTCAGCGGGCGGCGATATCGAAAAGGCTCAGTCCGGCATCATTTACATAGACGAGATCGACAAGATCTGCCGCAAGGACGATAATCCGTCGATCACACGTGATGTATCGGGCGAGGGCGTCCAGCAAGCTTTGCTAAAGATACTCGAAGGGACGGTCGCAAATATCCCATCGGGTGGCGGACGCAAGCATCCACAGCAGGATTTTCAGCAGTTGGACACGACCAATATCCTGTTCATCTGCGGCGGAGCGTTTATCGGTCTCGAAAAAGTGGTCGAGAAGCGTTTTCGCAATAAATCACTTGGATTTCAGGCGGACGTTAAGACCAACAAACAGCGGCACAACGAGTCGATCAACAAACTAGAACCGGAAGATCTGATCCATTATGGATTGATCCCGGAGTTTGTCGGCCGACTGCCGGTCATCGGCACGCTTCGCGAACTCGATGAAGCAGCCCTCGTAAAGATTTTGACGGAACCGAAGAACGCTTTGATAAAGCAGTACCAGCGAAAATTCGAGTTTGATAATATCTCTCTCAAGTTTACTGACGGTGCGCTGCAGGCGGTGGCCCACGAGGCACACAAACGCAAGGTCGGGGCTCGCGGTCTGATGATGATCCTTGAGGAGATATTGCTTGAGTCTATGTATCATCTCCCGACCGAAAAATCAGTCACGGAACTCGTTATAACAAAGGAGATGATCGAGCGAAAGGTGCCGGTCTTCGAGGTGGTCACGCGTTCAGAAGAAGCGGCGTAATCGGCGAAGAGGCGATGATAGCCGTTAAAGAGAGTTAAAAAAGCGTAAGGCGGGATTGAGTGTAACTCAGGCCCGCCTTTTTCTATCGGTAGATATGTGGTGCGGGCGACTATAAGGGCGGTAGCAGGTCAAATTGCCAGGATCCGGGTTGAAACTTGACCAACTCCCCATCATCGTTGCGTTTGAGAAATTGAAGATTCACAGGCGTTCCGGAATGTGTAGGCGACCGGAGCACTACCTTGTCCTCAAATCCGGTCGTCGATTCGATGATCGTCGGCGTCCAATCTGTCTTGATCGACAAAAGTTCGATCAGTTCGCAACCGACACGTTTGGCGGCCTCAAGGAAGTCGTGTTGCCCGAGCCGCTTATGGTCGATCAGCATTATATTGCGTAGAAACTTATACTTGCCGCTTCCATCGGCTTCGAAATTCGCGGCAATACTGAGCAGTTCTTTTTTGGATGCGGACGCGAATAGCGACGCTTTCGCCGAGTCGGCGATCACACACATCAAAGCGATGTCAGCGGAGATAAGGGCACGCTGCTTTGGGTCAATGCCGTTCGAACGCAACATTTCCTTAAATGCTGTGGCAAGTTTGCCGGCGGTTCGGGTGAGATCAGATAGATCCGGTTTGAGAGCGACCTGTTCACTGAGTGAAGCATTTAACGAGTCCCAGGGCTCAACGATCTCGTTTGTAAAACGTGTAGAAAGTTCGTCCATATTCGTTGGAATGCTAGCATATTTGAATGATAAGTTCATTTGGAATACGCACTGAAAACAGTTTCAAGTCGGTGAGCCTCATACCCATCGGTGTCGCGTTTTAGCGCTTAAGTGGCCGACGCGAACCGAAAATGGGGCTATAGGTCAATGACCCGCACTTGAATTTGAACGCCGATTGAGTGCAGCCGAAACCCAAAAGTTCACCGCGAAAACTTGATGTGTTTATTGCCAACAATTGATTGATCGGCCCGGCACGAGCGACCCGCGTCGCGATCTGCCATAGATCAAAGTTTTTGGGCGTGGTTTATAGAATATCGGGTCTAATCGATATTTATACCGTACATCAACCGAGCCTTGCGATAAAAGAATTTTGAGTTCATTTGGTGTTGCTTTTGCCGGATGATTTTGCGTAAATAGTATTAACCCTAAAAGTTACGTCCGCCGCAAGGTGAAATTTTTCCATTAAGTATGCAAGAATTTACAGATCAAATGCCGTCCGACATTGAGCGTTTTCCGATGGTGCCGATTCGGGACGTTGTCATTTTCCCGTACACAAAAGTTGCCTTTAAGATCGGCCGACCGAGTTCCGTAATGGCTCTGGAACAGGCGATGACCGGCGAACGACAGATATTCCTGGCGACGCAGCACGATGCCTCCGTCGACGAACCCAATGCCGATCAGATATTTGAGGTCGGTACGCTCGGTCGTATTTTGCAGGCCCAGCGTCAGGAGAACGGCCAGATAAAGGTGGTTGTCGAGGGCAGGGAACGCGGTCGTATGGTGCGGGTCGAGCAGGATGACGAAGGTATGTTTTACGCCCACGTCAGACGCATTCCCTCGACGGACGAGTCGGGTTATCGCACTGACGGTTTGCTCCAACGCCTGCATACCATCGTCGAGCAGCTGCTACGAGTTTCTCCGGATGCGTATACTGACGCCCTTCACGCTGCCCTTCGCGGTGTGTCAGCGGCTCAGATCGCTGATTCGATGTCGTCGCACCTGCGGATCGAGGTCGCCGAGAAACAGGAATTGCTTGAAACTGTCTCAGTGCAGGAAAGGTTGCAACGGCTAATCGACGTGCTTGAGGCCGAGATCGATAAGCGGCAACTCGACCGCAACATCCATTCGCGTACCAAAAAGCAGATGGACAAGCATCAACGTGAGTATTATCTGAACGAGCAGATCAAGGCTATCCATAAAGAACTCGGCCGGAAAGACGAAAAAGCCGAACTTGATGAGCTAAAAGCCAAGATCGAAGAAGCCGGGATGACCGAGGAAGCCAAGGACAAGGCGATGCAGGAGTTCTCACGGCTCGAGGCAATGCCGCCGATGTCTGCGGAGAGTACGGTCTCGCGAAATTATCTCGATTGGCTGTTAAATGTGCCTTGGAAAGAAAGATCGGAGGAGATCGAGGACCTCAACGCCGCTGAATATACACTCAACGAGGACCATTACGGCCTAGAGAAGATAAAGGAGCGAATACTCGAATTTCTGGCCGTTCGTCAGTTGGTCAAAAATCCCAAGGGTACGATCCTGTGTTTTGTCGGTGCTCCCGGTGTCGGTAAAACAAGTCTCGGTAAATCGATCGCCAATGCGACAGGGCGTAAATTTGTCAGGCTGGCGCTTGGCGGCGTTCACGACGAAGCCGAGATCAGAGGCCACCGCCGAACCTATATCGGATCGATGCCCGGACAGATAGTACAGTTGATGAAGCGTGCGGGAACGATCAATCCGGTGATTTTGCTCGATGAGGTCGACAAACTCGGACGCGACTATCGCGGTGACCCGAGTGCGGCATTGCTGGAGGTGCTCGATCCTGAGCAAAACAGTACTTTCAGAGATCACTATCTGGATGTCGATTACGATCTTTCACACGTATTTTTTATAGCGACAGCAAATGTCCTGCATACGATCCCGCCGGCATTGCAGGACCGACTCGAGATACTCAGTCTCTCGGGCTATACGGAACGCGAAAAGGTCGAGATCGCTAAGCGGCATTTGATAACCAAACAGTGCGAAAACAGCGGAATCGATCCCGAAAAGGTGGTGTTTACCGATGATGGTATCCTTGAGACGATCCGCCATTACACACGGGAAGCGGGCGTCCGCAATCTCGAACGCGAAATCGGTTCGTGCTTGCGCAAGATCGCCCGTAAATACGTCGCATCGGACGATAAGGAAGCGTTTCGCGTCGTTATCGACGCTGAGAAAGTCCAGGAATTACTCGGCACGATCCGGTACCGTAAACAGGACATAGCTCGTAAGAGCGAGGTCGGGTTGGTCAACGGGCTTGCGTGGACCGAGGTCGGCGGAGACGTGTTGCAAGTCGAGGCGACGCTCGTCAAGGGCAAGGGAGAAGTGACGTTGACCGGAAAGCTCGGCGAAGTAATGCAGGAGTCGGCCAAGGCGGCCCTTACCTGCGTTCGCACACGGGCCGAAGCACTCGGCATCGATCCGGCGGATTTTCGCGAAAAGGACCTTCACATACACGTCCCCGAGGGGGCAATACCAAAAGACGGCCCAAGTGCGGGTATTACGCTTGCGACCGCGATGGTGTCCGCACTCACTAAACGCCCGGCCAGACACGATGTGGCAATGACCGGCGAGATCACGCTTCGAGGCAAGGTCCTGCCGATCGGCGGCGTCAAAGAAAAGCTTCTGGCGGCGCACCGTTTTGGGCTGAGAACGATCATTTTGTCCAAAGAGAACGAAAAAGATCTGGCCGAGATCCCGGATGAGGTGCGGGACGATCTGACGATCCACGCGGTCGATATGATCGACGAAGTGCTCAAGTTTGCACTTGAGCCGGACACCTCCGTCGTCGAGTCGGCTACTGATGTGCCGCAGGTGTGGAGCAGTGACTCTGCGGGAGCAGATATCTCAGCCACGATAGAATAGGAATTGAGCAACTAAGACTATGAGCAAAGAGATCCACTCAGCCGAACTGATCCTGAAACTGTACGAACTGCGGCGCGAAGACAAAATGCGTGAAGCAAGGGCGTGGTTCATCGGGTTTTTTCCTGACTCGGTCGAGGACGTCGTCAAGACGATGGTCGATCCGGCGACTAGTGCGATGTACCGAATGGTGACAAGCTATTGGGATATGGCGGCAAGTTTTGTCAATCGCGGTGCGATCGATGAGGCGATGTTTATGGATTCGGCGGGCGAGATCTGGGTCGTTTTTTGCAAGATCCAACCGTATGTCGCCGAACTCCGAGAGCGGTTAGCGAGCCCGAATTCGTACAAGCATATGGAGGAAGTCCTTATGCGGCAACCGAATGCACTTGAAACCCTCGCCGTGCGTCGTGAGACGATGAAGCGCTGGATGCAGGCCCGCGCCGAAATGGAAAATGCGGCCGAGACGACCGATCAATGAAGATCACCTCAGCAGAATTTACAAAGAGTGCATTTGAGCGCTCCCACTGGACGATCGACGGACTGCCTGAAATATCATTTTTGGGACGGTCGAACGTCGGCAAATCCTCGCTTCTAAATTCGCTGCTCAACCGAAAGGGCTTGGCACGCACTTCTAATACACCGGGACGAACGCAAAGCATAAACTTTTTTTTGGTCAACGAGCGATTCTATTTTGCGGATCTACCCGGTTACGGCTACGCAAGGGTATCAAAAACGATGCGGGCCGATTGGGGCAAAATGGCCGAGGATTATCTCTCGGGTCGTGATGAACTAATATTGTCGATCCAGTTGGTCGACTCCAGGCATCCTCCGACCGAACTCGATCGCCAACTCCACGAGTGGATGACGGTCAACGATAAGCCGCGGATAATCGTCGCGACCAAGGCCGACAAACTGACAAACAATCAACTTGCAAAGAACCTGAGGGTGATCGAAACAGAATTGCAGGGTGCAAAAGTGATCGCGTTTTCGTCGCAGACGGGTCGCGGACGCGAGGCAGTATGGGCTGAGATCGAGGCGGCAGTAAATAAAAGTAAAGATTTTAGTTGATTTATCATTTCGAATGGTGTAATTATTAAATATCGCCTTAACTCAAGGTTTCTTTCCAGGTCAAGAAGACGGGAATCTTTGTTATTAATACTCACAATCCATTTTTCGTTTGCGGCCCGATGGCGTTTCTGATCATTCGATCCGGCCTGCATCGCAGCACAATTTGAATAGCCTCTACAAAATTCAATTTATCCACTTTCACACCGATTGACATGGCAACCAAAACTACATCAACCCGCAGGCCAAAACGAGCCACGGAAGTACCATCGAATGCCGATCCTATCGACGTTTCAAACGAACCTGCCGAAAAGAAAAGCGACGGCAACGGCAATAACGCTGTGATGCTGAATCTGGCAGGTCTCAAGGATATGTCCATCAGCGAACTCACCCATATTGCCAAAGAAATGGGGATCGAAGGGGCGAGCGGACTGAGGAAGCAAGAGCTGATATTTAAGGTCCTTGCGACGCAAACGGAAAAAAGCGGCCTGATATTCTCAGAGGGCGTACTCGAAACGCTCCCCGATGGATTCGGCTTTCTGCGTGCCCCTGAGTACAACTATCTGCCCGGCCCGGACGACATCTATGTCAGCCCGTCGCAGATCCGCAAATTTGATCTCCGCACCGGCGATACCGTATCAGGCCAGATCAGGCCGCCGAAAGAGGGCGAACGCTACTTTGCTCTGATCAAGGTCGAGGCGATCAACTTTGAAGCACCCGAGCAGTCACGCGAGAAAATATTCTTTGACAATCTGACCCCGCTATACCCGGAAGAGCAGTTGACGATGGAGATCGAAGGCGATCCGGAAAGGATCGCGGCCCGCGTTATCGACCTCGTCACGCCGATCGGAAAGGGACAACGGGCACTGATCGTCGCGCCGCCGCGAACCGGTAAGACGATGTTGCTGCAGACTATCGCAAACTCGGTCACGCAAAACCATCCTGAGGTCACGCTGATCGTGCTACTGATCGACGAACGGCCTGAAGAGGTTACCGATATGCAGCGGTCGGTGAAGGGCGAGGTTATTTCATCCACCTTTGACGAACCGCCGACCCGCCACGTGCAGGTTGCTGATATGGTCATCGAAAAGGCAAAACGCCTGGTCGAGCACAAGCGGGATGTTGTCATCCTGCTCGATTCGATAACGCGTCTCGCTCGTGCACATAACTCGGTCGTGCCGCCTTCTGGAAAGATCTTGTCGGGTGGTATCGATTCCAACGCACTGCAAAGGCCCAAGCGTTTCTTTGGTGCGGCCCGTAACATTGAGGAAGGTGGATCGTTGACCATCATCGCAACCGCCTTGATCGATACCGGTTCGCGTATGGACGATGTTATCTTCGAAGAATTTAAGGGTACCGGTAACTCAGAAATTCACCTCGACCGCCGACTTTCGGACAAACGACTATTCCCGGCGATCGATCTGCAACGGTCAGGCACGAGAAAGGAAGAACTTCTGCTCAGCAAAGTGGATCTCGCCCGCGTCTGGGTGATGCGCCGCGTACTCAACCCGCTTTCGCCCGTCGAGCAGATGGAGGTCGTTCTCGAACGTCTATCCAAGACTAAGACCAACGCGGAATTTCTAGCATCGATGCAGTCCTAGTACTTGTAAATAGTGTATAGCCGATCGTGAATAGTGAGGAAACAGGTTGATGTTTTCTCCTATTCACGATTAACTATTTATAGTTCAATTTTTATGAGAGTAGCCGTAATTTCCGCTGAGGCAGTTCCATACTCCAAGACCGGTGGGCTTGGCGACGTCGCCGGGGCATTGCCGAAGGCTCTCAAGCAGGTCGGGATCGACGCATTTCTGATCACGCCGTGTTACTTGCAGACAAAGGGCGAGTATCTCTGGCATACGGCGGTCGATGATCTCTGGGTCAACTGGCGCGGACGCTCGGTCCGGGTCAAGGCATTCTACAGCGAAGCAAATGGCTCGCCGACTTTCCTGATCGACTATCCGCCGCTATTCCACCGCGACTCCATTTATGGTTACACCGAGGATTACGAGCGTTTCGCGTTCTTTAACCACGCAGCGTTGGAATTGATCACGCGCTTAGGCGGTGCTCCCGACATTGTCCATCTTAATGATTGGCACTGTGGGTTTGCCGCCGTTGAACTTGCCTCAAGACGAAACTCGGATCCGTATTGGCGAAACACCCGGACAGTGTTTTCAATTCACAATATGGCATTTCAGGGCGGCTTTGGCCTCGGTCAGTTGCCATCAATGGGATTTACCTCAGAGTTTGCCAGAAATGCGTTCAGCTTCAATGGATATGCCTCGGCGATGAAGGCAGGACTTGAAGTATCGGATACGCTCTCGACCGTATCAAAGCGATATTCGCGCGAGATCCAGACCGCAGAGAACGGCTACGGCCTCGACTGGTTGTCACGGCAGCGTGCCGGGCGGTTGATCGGCATTACGAACGGCGTTGATTACGAGGTTTGGAATCCCGCATCGGACCCCGAATTACCCGCACATTTTTCGATCGATGACCTCTCAGGCAAGCTCGAGTGCAAAAAGGCTCTTCTCGAGCAGTTCCATTTACCAATGGAACTCGACCGACCGATCTTTGCCAGCATTACGCGATTGACGTCGCAGAAAGGTGTCGAACTTATCCGCCAGGGTGCAGGCGACATTTTGGCCGCCGGTGGCTTTTTTATCGCTCTGGGGTCGGGGGAAAAGGAGTCGGAGAAGTTTCTACAAGCACTTCGCGATCACGCACCGTCGCGGGTCGGGGTTTACATCGGTTATAATGAATCCTTGGCACATCTTATCGAGGCAGGAGCGGATATGTTTCTGATGCCCTCGAAGTTTGAGCCGTGCGGGCTAAATCAAATGTATTCGTTGAGATACGGCACGGTGCCGATCGTCCGTGCCGTCGGCGGCCTCGATGATACCGTCCAAAATTGGGACGCGGTCAGCGAAACAGGAAACGGCTTTAAATTTGTAGAATACAAAGCTGATAAATTGTTGGAAAAGATCTACGAAGCTCGCTTTGCCTACGCGGACAAGCGGTCGTGGGCAAAGATCCAGCGAAACGGAATGTCGGTCGACAACTCGTGGGAGAACGCTGCGCGTAACTACGTCGATCTCTATAACTGGACGCTCAGTTAGAATTCAAAAGGGAAAACTACGAATGATTATCGTAATAATTGGTGCCCAGTGGGGCGACGAGGGAAAAGGGAAGGTTGTTGACCTATTGGCTGACCGATTTGATATAGTATCGCGCTATCAGGGTGGGCATAACGCCGGTCACAGCGTGTATGTCGGCGATAAAGCCTTTGTTTTGAGGCTCTTACCGTCAGGTATCATTCACGAAGATAAGATATGTGTTCTCGGCAACGGAATGGTCATTGACCCGAAAGCCTTTTTCGAGGAAGTCGATCAGATCGCCGAAAAGGGCATTTCCGTTTCACCGGAACGCCTCAAGGTTTCCTCACGTGCTCATCTCATAATGCCGTATCATCGGGCTCTCGATCATACGTCTGAAGAGCGTCTCGGCAATGAAAAGATCGGAACTACGCTTCGCGGCATCGGCCCTGCATACGAGGACAAGGCCGGTCGACGCGGTATCCGCGTCGCCGATGCGATGAACCCCGAGCTTTTGAAACTCCGTATTGAGCGTAATCTGGAAGAAGCTAACCGCATAATCGTATTATTTGGCCAGCAGCCGCTGAGAGCAGACGAGATTCTGGCTGAGATCGAGCCTCTGGTCGAACGGCTTCGTCCGTTCGTATGTGAAACGTCTCACTACCTCGCCGAGGCTCGTAAGGCTCATAAAAAGATCTTACTCGAAGGTGCTCAGGCAACTTTGCTGGACGTCGATCACGGGACCTATCCGTACGTCACATCGTCAAACCCGACCGCCGGCGGTGCATCGGTCGGTGCCGGCATTCCGCCGCACCATATTACGGGCGTTTTGGGCATTGTCCGAACTTATGCGACACGCGTCGGCGAAGGCCCGTTTCCCACCGAAATGGTGGATTCGGAAGAAGATATGGCGAATATTATTCGTCAACGTGGAAACGAATACGGCTCTGTGACCAAGCGTCCGCGACGCTGTGGATGGTTTGACGCGGTCGCGACGAGATATGCGGCCGAGCTCAATGGCTTTGACTCGGTCGCTCTGACCAAGCTTGATGTGCTCGACGCTCTGACTGAGATCAATGTGTGCATCGGCTATGAGATCGACGGCAAGCGTGTTGACACATTTCCCGCCGTTTCCAGCGAACTTCTGAAGATCAAACCGATCTATGAGACGCTACCGGGATGGACGTCGGATACGATCGGCACGACCGAATTTGATCAGCTGCCGGAAAAGGCTCAAGCCTACGTTCGGTTCCTTTCAGAGCAGATCGGGACCGAGATCGGATTGATCTCAACCGGGCCCGAACGTGACCAAACGATAATTCTCAAAGAATCGGTAATGGAAGGCTGGTTCGAGTCGAAAGCCTAACTACGACTATGAGGGCAGCGAATATTGAAATTGTTGAGTTTAGTGACGAATGGGCGGAGGATTTCGCCGCACTTAACTACGAATGGATCGACAAGTTTTTCGTGGCGGAAAAGCATGATCGCGAAATACTCGACAACCCGCGTAAATTCGTGATCGAGGCTGGTGGCGAGATATTCATGGCGATAGTCGCAGGCCTCGCTGCCGGAACGGTCGCGATGATCCCATCGGGCGGGCAGACGATGGAACTCACGAAAATGGCCGTTTCCCCCGAGTTTCAGGGAATGGGCATCGGTGACAACCTAGTCGAACGATGCTCGACTTTCGCCAAGACAAAAGGCGTTCAAACTATCTGGCTAGAATCTCACACGACGCTCGCTCCGGCATTAAGTCTGTACCGTAAACACGGCTTTGTCGAGGTACCTGGCGATCCCAATTCTCTCTATTCACGTGCGGATATAAGAATGGAACTTGCCATATAACTCTGCAATATGTAAAATCATCAATTCGGTTGCAAGTGGCAACCAAAGTGGTCCGATAGCTCAGTCGGTAGAGCAAGTGGCTTTTAACCACTGGGTCGCAGGTTCGAGTCCTGCTCGGATCACCATTTATTGCAACAGTTAAGGCGTCCAACGCGGACGCCTTTTTCGTTATTTATCTATTTTAGTATCTATTTGAACTTCTAAACCTTTCACTTTTTTCTTAACAATTTTCTGGGCCTTAGTCCTTGTAGGGCGTTTAATTCGAAATATACTAGTCTAGATCCGTCCTTCTGCAGTGGGGACACTTCGCCCTGGACGACTCTGTGACGCGCCGTATCATCCGTAATCCCAACCGCGCTACAAGCGTCTTTCTGCTTAATTGCAATTACTGCTTTGAGAGGGCCAATTTGAGCTTCGATCTCTTCGTTAATGACTTCACGAAGCAAGGTGGCGAATTCGATTTTCGATATAACAACAAACTCACTTTCCATAATGCACCATAGGTGCTTTCTGCACTGCAAGATTTATTCCTCACTCAGAAAGTAGAAAATGGCAGGCTATGGGGCGAAAGCGACCCAGATTGGAACGCTGGATGACATTTTGATTCAAAAAGAAGCCAAACTAGCGAAAATCCCCGAGGATATTAAAGGCTGCCCAAAAGTATGGCTCATGAAACCCATGATGCTTGTTCTGGATAAATGAAATCGCCGCTTTCTGTAAAGCGAGCGAAGTGGAGTGTCCTTTGAGATACTCAGCATAAAACGTAGTAGCAAATAACTGCGTTGACTTGTCACTTACTTCCCACTGAGATGAGATCACCGATGTGCTCCCTGATCCCAGCATTGCCCACGGAATACTTACCAGACCTTCGCCACTATGCACTTTGCTCGTGTCACAAGATGCGAGGAATGCTAAGCTTTTCGGCTTGAGGCGAACCGATAGGAGATCGTTGACCGTCAATCTGCCAGAGTCCTCGCCATTTTGCTGAAAGGCAAGAAATGAAGATAGAGGATTTTCGCTATCGAGTTGGGCATGCATTGAGAAATGAAGGATATCCGTTTCCGCTACAGATTTGAGGAAATCCAATCTGTGGGCATTCAGCCGAGGGGAGATTCCGAATAGCTTTCCAATAACCATCGCCTCGCTATTTACATAAGCTAGTTTCTGACGGTTGAACGTATCGTTCGCAAAGATCTGAATAGTTTGTCTGTGGGGCGGCTCGGATGCAAGCTGTTGCTTTAGCAAATAAACAGACGGTGAATACGAAACCGTTTTCGTCTCGATCAAGTATTTATTTCCGTCCGGGCTCAGGGCATGGAAAGGTATTCTCCACAAAAGCTTGTCAGGGACGATTACTAGGTGATTTGATTTCAGTTCC
The DNA here is from genome assembly GCA_016720705.1 of Chloracidobacterium sp. Taxonomy (NCBI): domain Bacteria; kingdom Pseudomonadati; phylum Acidobacteriota; class Blastocatellia; order Chloracidobacteriales; family Chloracidobacteriaceae; genus Chloracidobacterium; species Chloracidobacterium sp. The sequence goes on from JADKKB010000005.1 coordinate 811,209, forward strand.
AATGGTTTCAGCAATAGATCGTAGATTTTCTTCCCATCGATTTTGAAGAAAATTCGATCCATTATTTTAGTTTGTGTTTCTGACGCGAGTTTTGCGGCCTCTACTTCGTTGACGGGGAGTTTAACTGCACGTAAAGCCTTTGCTGATTCAAGGACGAAGGCAAGGAGTTGGCCTGACTGCGTGAATTCATAGGAAACTATTGTAACGTCCTCGGGAAGTTTAAAATCCTGTGTCGAGAAATCCTGAGTTTGCTTACTCCCTGTTTGTTTATCGCTCACAATGCCGTTTTCCAACTCTGTTAGGACCGCTTCATTTCCTTTTCCTTCAATGTAGGTGCGAGAAGTCGTAAGAAGTTCGTTTCGGATCGATTCGGATAGTTCAGGGCGTGGCTTCAGGACGGACCGTTCGATCCTGTCCCTAAGCAGATTTGCTTTAAGTAGTTCAGAATATTCAAAGGCTCTCGTGGGATTGCCAGTTACCTCAATCTCGCTGAGTAGCCTATAGACGGAATGGTGAACCTCCATCATCGCAATCGAAAGATCGACGGTAGGAGTGTTTCGAAAGGGCTCGAACAAGGAGAGTGATTTTGCCGCGTGTTCCCTCGCAGATCGATGGTCGCCTAGCCGCCATGAACCTAATGCGAGTTTGTAATAGATCCGGGGAAGGTCGTCTTGAAAATTCTCATCTTCAGTCAATTTACGTAGACGATGAGCATTCGTGATAAGTTCTTTCCAGTTCTGATCTCGCTCAGCAATCGTGCTTTTCCAGTAGGGCACAACGTAATCGGAAGTGCCTTTCTCGTTTGCCAACCTTGAAAAATACTCGTCTGAAAGTATTCGGTTTCCCTTGAAGTTCTCGACCAAGGCTCTCCCTAGAAGACGCTCAAAACAAAATTGCTTTTGTTTGTCGATTGATTCCAATCTTGCAAGGTAATTTTTCGCGGCCTCAATATCATTTTCATATAATGATCGCAGCAAGAGACTGGAAAGGAACTGTCCAGCGTGGTAGTTCACACTAGCTCGCGTCGAAAGGGCAAGACCCTTGAGATACAGGTCCTTCGATCGTTGTGGCTGGCCGGTGATATCGAGCAGGTTCGCTAATTCGAGATGTGCGATTCTGTTGCGATGTTCGAATTCTCCTATCGAAGATTTCGCAACTAATTTTTCCGCATAACTAAGTGCGTTGGCATAGTAGAATTTCGCAGTCCAAGCTAAGCTCAGAAATCGTAGTGCGTCATAGTAAATAGAAGTGTGGTCGTTTGCCAGAGCCTCTTTCTCAGCTTTTTCCAACCATATGATCGCTGCGAAATCGTGTCCTGCCGAATATAGGGTCCGACCGACCTCCAAGTAATAAGCTGCGAGCGATGCAGAGTCATTTGCCGATATCGAGTTCGCTAGTCGCAGGTTTTCAAGAGCCGCTCCAAAATCGCGCGTCGAGCGAGAAACTGCGGCCTTACATAGGTAAAGAGATGCTACAGAGCTGGGAAAGCGAGATTGTAGTTTGGAATCGAAAATGAAGGGCTCGACGACTTGGTTAGCTTCGTCATATCGCCCCAGTTGGATTAAAGTCCGACAAGTTAGAAAGCCTATATAAGATGCCTCTTCTAATCTTCCGGATTGTGACAGTCGTGAGATTTGTGCAGGTGCGAGTTTGGCTACATCTTCGAAGTGGCCCTTTAAATAGAGCGTAGATAAGGTCTGCGAACCGGGTTGGCTCAGAGATGTTTCCGACATGAGAACTAATGCGAAAATGACCAGAATCGATCGAATCGCATTAGTCCACATGTTCGGGTTGATTCTCATCAAAGTTACTCCTAGTCCGGTGTAGGACGACAATCACCGTTGCCATTGTCACCGCCCTCATTGTTCGGCTTACAAGTCGTACACTGTCGCAGGGGACATTGATCATTGCCGCCCGTAATCGAGAGCAACGCGGTCAACGCATAGGTGACGATACTGCTGGTTGCTGGCAACACCCCGCCAGTTGCGAAAATATTGCCGGCCAAAATAGTTGTTAGGGCCATCCCCAAGAGAAGAGTTTTGATTCGTTTCATTTCATTTCCTCCGTAAGTGAGTCTTAATAAATTCATACATCGCGGCCGTGACGAAGCGTCCTCCAACGCCATGTCCCGCCTCGTTGGCATATATGAACCAAACATTGGCTCCCGCATCTCGCAGTTGAGATTTGAGGCCGAGAACGTCCCCTTCGGGGACTCTTGAGTCGAGTTTTCCCCTGGTCAGGAACAACGGCGTCCCTTTCCACCTTGAAGCATTGTTCAACGGAGAAAGCTCATCAAGCTTTTTCATTAAGATTTCGTCTTTTGGATCGCCATATTCATTCTTCGCAAATTCATCGATCCAACTTTGCTGCAGATAATTCCTGATCGACACGAGCGGATATTCGGCGATGACGGCCCGGATTCGGGAAGATTCCTTTAGCCCTGTCGCTAGAGCCACGAAGCCGCCGTAGCTTTCGCCACGGATGATCACGTTATCCGCGTCGAGGTCCGGCTGCTTTTCGATCCAATCGAGAAGCGAGCTAATATCTCGAACGGCATCCTCTCTTCTTGCTCCGTTATCCGCATCCATGAATTCATTTCCGAATCCTCTCGATCCACGGATATTAGTGTGGATAACGGACAACCCCAGGTATGTCACAAACCGGACGTCGAGAGAACTAAAAGTGGGGCGATCAAGCACCTGAGGACCACCGTGGATAAACACAAGCACGGGACTTTTCTTTTCAATTTTCGAGGGTTTGACGATGTAACCAGAAATTTCTTTATTATCGAAAGACCTCCAGCGTATTGTTTCGGGAGGTTTCACGGTGCCCGTCAAAACCTCAGGCAAATGGGCGTTCGTCCAAGTGGTTGTTTTCTTCGATCCGAGATCGAACGACTGTATCATTGCGGGTTGACTGATATTTTCGATGGTGAATACGATCTCGGTTTCGGAAAGCCAGCGGGTATTCCAAACGACATTCGAGCCGCTCAGAAAGTTAGCAACGGTTGGAATAACTTTTCGGTCCTTGATCTTTCCTATCCAGAGACTGTCTATTCCGTTTATTGCTTCCTGAACCAAAAGTGATTTTCCATCTGGCGACGGCTTAATGTCCCCCAGATGCCCATGGACATTCTGAAGACCTATGATTTCCTTTTTGCTGGTGCGGGGATCAATTGAGATCAAGCATCGATTACCCCCGCACTCCGGCGAATCTTCGGCTAATAGGAGTGCCGTTCCGGCCACGAAAAAAGCCTTTGTCGCATTTCCAGATTCAGATAGTGGGGTGAGTCTGCCGGTACTGATCGAATAAATAAAGATGTGTTGATTGCTGGATGATTTCCAGTATTTAAGCAAGATGTTGCCTCGGTCGATGTCGATCACATTCCAAAGGCCTTTTAGTTCCAAGGAGAAGCATTTGCTCGCACTCAAATCGCTTTGACAGAGTTTGGTTAACTTGGTTTCGTAATCGTTGAGCGTGTAATAGATGCTCTTTCCATCTCGGTTCCAGATAAATGAATCAACAGAATCATCCTTTCCATTAAAACTCGATAGCTTTCGGATTTCAGATTTTCCGTCCCAAAGAAATAGAGCGTAATTATCCGTGTCTTCTTTGTCGTTGTTAAAGGCAACTACTGACGAAGTTGGACTTACTCGGAACGTGCTTGGCACCCTCCCGTCGATCACCAACTTTGGCTTGGCCAGTGGCGATTCTACTGAATAGATGGCATTCTTTTCATCGGTGACAAACAGTCGTCGCGCCGCTCGATCAACATCCCATATCAAATTGTTTTTTATGGCAGACGGTTCAAAGAACAGGTGTTTAACATCGTCATTCTTGATCCGCGGAACCCCCTCCAACTTAAAGCTGGGTGGCACAGGCAGATCTTCGGATTGCTGTGCCAGCATCGTAAAATGCGAACAAAGACAGATGACCGCAACCATCTGCAACCTTCGTAAATTGTTTATTTTTCCATTCATTTTGGTGATACGCATCGCAATTCAAAAGACGCACGCTTTCTTTCGACTTCTCCATATTTGATCGAGTTCTCCGAGGTCGTTCCGGAAGTGATAACTTGGGAAGGACCAACTATTTTATTGCCGTTCTTCAGTGTAATGATCAGTTTCCAGCGATAGGGTTTTGCTGGGTCAAGCTTCACCTTTGAACGGTAATTGGTTAGAGATTTGGATTCGAATTGGTCGATCAGATTCTCATCAAGGTCCGAGATATAAATGGCATACGACTGGGCTCCCTTAACCGCGTTCCACTTGAGAAATACTTCTTTACCATCGGAATTGGATTCAAGGTTAATCATCGCCCCGTCCAAACAGGGATTTTCGTTTCCACGGGTTTCGGCATTCTGGACTTTCGGTTCCCGTGTAGTCGCACCTTTGACTTTGGGTTGGCTGGTCTTTTTGGAAGAATGCAACGGGCCAGACCCTTTTTCCGGGGCGGCCACAACATTCAGAGGTAAAGTTCCTTTCTCATTCGGAGCCTTAGAAATTATTTCTTTAGCTTGAGCTAACCCGTCGGTGTTGTTTTCATTTTTCACAACCGAAGTCTCGAACGAACCGAACTGGTCGGTGCCAACAAAATAGATCCCGGCAGCAAGGAGAATTGCGAATCCCGCAAATGCGGCCGCTTTTGTAAAGGACAAGATCGGGAAGTCGAAAAATCGACGTTTAGCTTCTGATTCATGTGGTCGAACAGTGTCAGAGTCGAGGACACAGTTTCGGAAATCTTGAGGCGTTACGGCTGGTAATTTTGCTCGACATTCTTTGCAGACGAGAAGATGTCGGCCGATCTCAAGCGATCGTGAAGAAAGAGTGTCTTCCCGAAACATAGTGACTTCAGCAGCTGATAAGTGATCGTGATTCATTTACTTCATCAACTCCTTTAGTTTCTTGCGGGCATCGCATCTCGCCTTCTTGATTGCACCCGCGGTAGCTCTTCTCTGCCGCTTGCCCGAGTTGGTGTTCGCGATCTCGGCAATTTCAAGGTCTGTGAGAGGCATTCTTGCTGAAATAGATTCCCAAGATTCCCTCGACAACCCGAGTGTTCCTAACAATTCATCCTCCTCGATTCCAAACTGGAAAAGTTGAAGTATAAGATCTATTGAACTGAAAAGAAGTGCTTGCCTTTGATGCAGACTTAGCTTGCAAATACCTTGCCACGCAATTTCGACAAGCTGAAAGGTTTCATCTGAAGGTGAGATTTGCGAGCCTTGACTTAACTCGACCTCATCAATTGATACTTCGATGTGTCTTCCGCGATTTGATAAATTTCGATTTACTTCGTTATGGGTGGTACGCGCAGTGAAAGACAACCAATCGACGTCAGCCATTCGAGCACTTTTATCCTCGAACTTTGTGCGCCACTTCCAGAGCCTCAATACGATCTCTTGCGAAATGTCGGGTACGTCATCAATAGGCACGGATCTACGCCCTGCGATCACTTTTCGAATTAATTTTAATGATTCGGCGACGAAGCCCTCGCGATCGTGCGCATCGCCAGGTCCGCCCGTGGGTGGGGATCCTGGTGATGTCTGCAACTTGGAAACGATCGGGTTAGCCAAAATTGTTATCTAATTGCCCAGGTTCGTTACGAAAAAAATAGATTGGCATTTAACCAATGACCATTTTTAGGGTTTGTAGTAGTACGACCTTTTTATATGAGAGACGGCTTTTCAAAGATTCGAAAAGATTATCCTCTTTCCAATCAGGCAATTAGCTCCTGTTTTTCTTTAATGATAAATGTTATACACCCTGCAAAATGAGAATGTAAACATAAATTTATCTGGCGAAGCCTGATATCTCATCTGTGCTTGCTAGGTAGAGTTGAATACGCAAGATGCGTACCGTAACAAAAGCCGTTAGGAAAGGTAAACTTGTGCCGGAGTTACCCGTTTTGATTGTGAGAGAATATACGATCTCTCGACCTATTACAGCTTTGGCTGGTCAAGAATGATAGAAAATTAACCCGCAGCTCGGGCTTATCGGAGTGAAAATGTTCCAAAACTGGATTGTTTTTGCACCAGTGGATTAAATTTGCGAGGCAGTTAATGATTGGAGAAGAGCGGGACATTTTTTTGAGACAGTTTACGGGATTTCCCGATGTAGCTCACACGCGGACAAGCTGAGCACTTTCCGAGTCGTATCGAAAATTTCCAATACTACCTTCTTTGATTTTCTCGATCGCTTCCTCAATGATTGAGAGCGGAAGCAGGTACCACTCTCTCGATTCTACCTCCACGCCAAAACGATCGTTCAATTTCAGGTCTAAACGTGCACCAGAAAAGAACTTGTGAATCAGAGCTTCGAGGCGCTTCGCATTGATGTTTGCGAGTTTAAAAGTTGCTACCACTTCAACATCGGCCAGCAGATACGTCGAGTCGTTCTTTGCGTTAGCAATGCGACTTTTCACGTCTCCTCCGGTCACACCGATCTTGTGCACAACGGAACGGTGTTCCACGATAAAGGGATGTTCCGACTGACTTCTGAGTACGTAAATATAACCGGTTGCAAAATCTCCAACTTCTTCGATTCCCGCAAATAGAGGTCCGAGGCTGGGTTCAATGATGCGACGGCTTGCTTTGTCTCTATTTAGAGCCCGCATCAGCGAACGTCCGAGGAGGTCGCTCTCGGTGCCGTTGGCGTAAATCACCCTTAATCTCCTATCCTCGCGGTCGAAGTTACTAATAAAAGTTTCGCCCGCCTCGGCAACCAAGGCCGTCTGGCCGTCCACTATGAACAGGTCACCTTTCCGGATCTCCGCATCGTCTTTGTATTTCAAAGTCTGTCGGATACCCATATCGAGATCGGACTGAACCTGATCGAAGATTGGTTTGAAGTCGGCAAAATCTTCGCACCGGTTCCGTCGCGCGATTTCTTCCGCTGCTCTTATTTCTTCGCGTGACCGAACATGAACTAATCGTGTTAGTTCGTCCTGCTCGTCCTGATCCCCGCCTAAAGCGGAAAGCAGTTCGTCGTCCGTAGGTTCCTGGCGGAAACGGGTGGCGGCTTCGTCTCCAAGCAGTCCTCGCGAGTCAAGGCCTTTCAGGATTTCGCGGCAATCTGGCAATAGGCGAATGCGATCAAGCCTCACAGCATAAAGACGTTCAAAGATGTCTCTGTCATCGCCCTGCTCAGGCAACCTTCCATGTTCATCCACAAACCGCTCAATTTCTTCGAAACCCGCGATCACGCGCTGCTCGGCTGCCGAATGCCCGACAGTTTTTGTCGTCTTTGCAAACTCGGCTAGCTCGGACCTTAGCTCATCGAGATCAATTTCACTCATAGCGGCCTTCATCCTTAAATACGACGAATGCAGCCGCACCTTCCGCCATACGTCTTTCCCAGGCATCTTGGGCGGTGGATGACGGAAGCCGGCCGCGTTCCTTCTTAAACTTCACGGCTCTCACCGCGAGCTCCCGAGCTTCTTCCGGCGTAAGTTTTGTCTGCTTTCTCATGATAACGTCAGACACCTGTTTCAGACGCTCTTCGGTCATCGACTTGGAAAGAATTGCGTAAGCCTCACCGAACGGATTGATGCTGTCGATCAGATCAATATCCAGCTCCGTTACCGACATTGCATACCGTCGTACGCCGTCAATTAACGAAGTGTTCTGTGAGTCCGATCCACCTCCGCCGACTAGAGTTTCCTTTGCCTTCTGCACGATATTCAGAGCGGCGATGGCATGTTGGCGGACTGCCTCGGAATCTTCCTCGTCCAGATTGGGAAATTTCTCCTTTACGATTTTCCCCATGCGAACTTGCGTCAATTCTTGGGGAACGAGTTCGCCATCAAACAGTCCGCTCTCTATCGTTCGTTTGTCCTGAACGAAGGCGGTGATCAACTCGTTCAAGTCCTGTGTGCATATCCGCTCGGCCTCCGGACTTTTCGGTTCTGCCAGCCCTTTGATCTCCAGTTGGATTAGCCCTCTTTCAGCATCGACTCCAACGTTGCACTTGTTTGGATCATACCCTTCCGAACCATAATCAAGGCCTGGCGTAGCTTGACTGTTTGGATACTTTGGTTTGAACTCGAAACGTGGGCTCAGCACTTGCTCCATCAGCAAGCTTGCGGCGATTGCCTTAAGAGTGTCGTTAACTGCCTCTGTAACCGCAAGCTCAGTAGCATCCGGTTCTGCAATTAGGTTCGTGAAGCGAGTGCGAGTTTTCCCCGGCGCATCTCTGGTCGCCCTACCGATGATTTGGACGATCTCCGTAAGACTCGAACGGTAACCAACGGTCAGCGCATGCTCGCACCAGATCCAGTCAAATCCCTCCTTGGCCATGCCTAGAGCAATTATGATATCGACGTGGTTTCGGTTGTTCTTTTCCGCAGGGTCTTTCAATGCCGCCATTACCCGGTCGCGCTTAGCCGGGTCGTCATCGACCAGATCGGCTATCTTTAGGACGGTGCCATCAACGGTTTTAACGAGCTGAAAACCGGTTTTCGGATCGGTACCCTGCCATTCGCCGAGTTCCTCGATGATGTGCTCGACCTCGCGAATCTTGTCTTTTGTGCTTTCCTTGGAATTGACGTTCGGTATGTGCAGGATCGTCTTGTCCTGCGGATTCAGTACATGCAGAATCTCGTCAGTATAAGAGCCGGTATAGAAAAAATAACCGAGGTCGAGCGTCTTTAGATATTGATAGCCGTTGAGCTGTTCGTAGTATGTGTAAGTTACAGTGTCGAAGCGCGACTCATCGTCAGGGTGCAAAACCGCTTCTGCATCACCGCGAAAATATGAGCCGGTCATGGCTACAATATGAGTTTTGTCGCGGGACATCAGCTCTCGAACGTGCTCACCGAGCTTGTTGCCGGGGTTCGCTGAAATATGATGAAACTCATCCACGGCTATCAGACGATCGTCGAATGATTCCGCTCCGAACTTATCCATTGCGAAGCGGAACGTCGCATGGGTACAAACCAGCGTCTTATCGTCGCTTTCCAGAAACTTCTTCACCGCGTCCACCTTGCCGTTGGTGTCGGCACCGGGAGCATCACACAGGTTCCATCTCGGTTCGACCTTCCAGTCGGCCCAAAAGCCAAACTCGGTCAGTGGCTCATTCTGAAAGCTCGCTCCGATGGATCGTTCCGGCACCACGATGATCGCTTGCTTGAGCTTTTGGTTCGCCAGCTTATCTAATGCGATAAACATCAATGCCCGGCTCTTGCCCGAGGCCGGAGGCGATTTGATTAGCAGATATTGCTCGCCGCGTTTTTGATACGCACGCTCCTGCATCGGACGCATTCCGAGTGAATTTGAACTCGTGGATCTGCCGTCTTGCGCGTATGTGACGGAAATTGACGGAATGGGAACTGATTTACTCATAGGGCGGTTACCTTTGTTTCGTTGCGGCCGTTTTCTTTGCCGTCATCTGCGTATAAAGTTCGAAGAGTTTTTCCAGCCGTTCGGTGTCGTTCTTGAACCGGCGGCCGATGTAGATACGCTCCAGTGTTTCGTCGTTATGCTCATGAGCTTCGCGAAGATTCGCGGGCATTGTCTCCGAATCGTAAAGGTCGGCGATCGTTTTCGGAAAGTGAGATTCTCGAGCGAGCAGGATCTTCTCCGCACTTCGCGTTAGATCGGCTTTGTTTTGTTCAGTGAGATCGGGAACCGGAAACGTATTCCAGCCGAGGGTGTTGGAGTAGCGGTAGTCTGTTTTCATTTTACCGCAAACGGTGCCGATCCAAACGAGGTGAAGCTTGGAGGCAATGATTGCCATATTCCAAAGCGGAGCATCGTAAAGGGCGAAGGCGAGATTCGTGACAGTCGCTCTATTATCGAGAAGTCCAACAGGGAGATATTCCCGGCTTTCGGAGGAGACGCCAGGGACGACTAGGGTTGAATTCTTGCCAAAGAACATCCGTTGGAAACGGTGCGACCTGTCGGCAATGTCTCGTGCAGTTTTACCACCATCAAGCCGCAAGGTGCGCACGTTACGAATACGCTGAGCGATAGGAACAATATTCTTTGCTTCGGCCAAATGTTCATCTTCTATCCATAGGCAATAACGTTCAAGACCGCGAATAAACTCCGCAGAACCGTAAATCCGACGCACAAATCGATCTCGCTGCGCGCTCGTGAGATGCAGCGAATCGAGGTCGTCTCGCGAAAGAAGCAGATTACCACCATCTATTGGCGTGTTTCCAAAAGTCATTTCACTTAGTGCTCCCAAGGGCTGGCTGACCTTGTCCACAATTGCACTCTCGCCTGCTGCTAAATACGCATTGATATGCGAGCACTGGAGCTCAATGGTGTGTCCTGCATCGTCTATTGAATACAAACGCCTCGGATTGCTTGGCTGAGTGGTGATACCCACAATCGCTACGGTCACACCTGCGTTGTGGCTGGCAAGATTGGTCCAACGAAAAGACGTATGGGCAAAAGCGATTCGGTAGCCTTTTGCAAAAAGTTCTGGCCACAGAATTGGTACTTGCAAGCCTTGGCATATGGAATTCGTGGACACAAACGCAGCCGTACACTGTGTCCTAGTGCCGTAATCAGCGGCCTTCAGGAACCATCCGGCGACATAGTCGAGTGACTTCCAATTCTGAATCCGCTTATCGAACAGAGATTGCAAATCTGCCTTTTGATCGTTCTTCTGCTCCCGTGAACCAAGATAGGGTGGATTCCCGCAAATATACGTTTCCCCGCCCTCGTTTTCGAAATCAATCTCGGGCTGATCCAGTGGCGTGCTAAAGAGGTCATCGGCGTAAATCTTAACGCCTGTTCCTGTTGGCGGACAGACGCTCAACCAATCAAGCCGCAACGCATTGCCGCAAACGATCCAGTTGGCGGCATCGAGTGGTAGAAACTCGGCGAGGGCGAGCTTTTGACCACGATAAAGTACGTCCGACTGATACTCGGCGATGATGAGGGCAAGGCGGGCGATCTCGGCCGGAAAATTGCGAAGCTCTATGCCGCGAAAGTTGTTGATCGGGATGTCGGTGGGACGTTCTGCCTCGCCTCGCCGTTTGTTGATCTCTGCTTCGATCTCCCGCATCTGCTTGTAGGCGATGACCAGAAAATTACCCGACCCGCAAGCCGGGTCGAAAACGCGAATTCGTGCGATACGTTGGCGCAGATTCAGGAGCTTGCGGGCACTGTCACCTGCTTCCTCAAGCTGAGTTCGCAGGTCATCGAGGAAGAGGGGATTGAGCACCTTGAGGATGTTTGGCACGCTCGTGTAATGCATGCCAAGTGCACCGCGTTCCTCATCATCCGCCACGGCCTGGATCATCGACCCAAAAATATCCGGGTTGATCTTCGTCCAATCGAGACTACCGACATGCAGCAAATATGAACGAGCGATGCGACTAAAGCGAGGTACGTCTGAGCTGCCCGAGAAAAGACCGCCGTTCACGTATGGAAAGGTGTTCGCCCAACTCCGGATATTCTCCGCCACACGTTCTGGAACCCTTGTGTTCATCGAACGGAACAGTTCGGAGAGCACCTCATGAGTGTTCGAAGAATCCCGCTCGCTCATTTGCTCGATAGTCGCGGTGAACAATCCCTCACCATTGAATATGCTGGTGTCCTCCGCGAAAAAGCAAAAGATCAGCCGAGCCATGAAGTGGTTTAAGTCCTCGCGGCGCTCGACCGTACCCCAGTCGGGGTTTTCCTTGAGCAATTCGATATACAGTCGATTCAATCGACCAGTCGCCTTGATATCGAACGCATTTTCACGGATTTGCTTGACCGTCGTAATGCCGGCAAGTGCAAGGAAGAAACCAAAGTGGTCGGAGAAGGTCGCGTATTCGCAAGCGACCGTTTCGCCATCGGCCAGATTTTCGGCCTCAAAGGTTTTCCCGTCCGTGGCGAGGATAAACTTGACCTTCTGCTTAGTCGTTGCGTGACTTTCCCTCAGAGCGTGAAGTGTGGCCGTCACTGCTCCTTCAGCACAGACCTGAATATGAATGTTATTGCGTTGGAGTATTCCGCCAGGGAGGTCGGACTGGTTAGTAGTTCCGCTCTTCAGCCGCTTGATCGTCGTCTCCTTATTCCCAAAAGCCTCAAGGAACGCGAACGGAAAACTCTCGGCATCGAAGGGCTGCTCAGCGAGCATAGAAACGGCTTCTTCGATTTCGACAGCATTCATACAGAGTCTTAGTTAATTGTCGCTGAGTGGACTTTCCGAACTTCAAAAAGTTATTTCCCGTTATTTTATCAGATATCGAAATGTGAGCCGATGTCAGACGTTGAAAACAGTTGTTGGAGCTGTTCGATCAAACGCGGTGAATCACGAACGAAGTGAAATGGAGCCCGCCCGAATCCGTTGATCACAAGTAGCCAACTATCGCCTTTCGGCCGGTAAGACGCTACCGCGAATCTCAAAGTCCTTCCTTTGCCAATCATCACTCGATAAACAAAACAAATAATCAGCGGCAGATAAGATGTGCCTTCAGAGAAGGTTTCGGAGATCACCACTCAGGGTGATCCTCGAAAAATTAAATCACACAGGAGAATTAAGAAAATGTCAGCAAATATTTCGATCATCGGCAATCTCGGCAAGACACCGGAAACTAAGATCACGGACAACGGCACCCTCGTAGCGAGCTTTTCAATGGCCTCGAACTCGTTCAGGAACAGCGAGCAAGGACGCGTGGAGAAGACCGACTGGTTCCGCGTGACGGCATTCGGCAAGCAGGCGGAGACACTTGCACGTTACGTGCGAAAAGGCAGCCGTTTGTATGTACAGGGACGCCTGACCTTCAACCCGTGGGTAGATCAGAACGAATCGCCGCAGGCGGGTGCGGAGATCGTACTGCAGGAGTTCCAGTTCCTGTCGGGCCGCCGCGATGAGGAGGGAGACGGAGTTGCAATGCAGCCGGCACAGACAGCACCGGTCGAACTTCAGCAGGCCGCCGCTTACTGATCAAATCTATCGGTAAATGAACAACTGCCGCTTGGGGAGATAACACTCTTCAGGCGGCAGTTCTTTTTGTGTAAAAGGAGTCAGCAATGGGATACCGCGTCTTGACGATGAAGTGGATCACCAGAGCCTTTGTAAGGGATCATCGCGACTGTATCTTCCTCTTCGGTGACAACCTAGCTCGCCGAGGTTTTGGCGGTCAGGCTGCGGCAATGAGAGGCGAACCGAATGTCATTGGAATACCAACCAAGAACCTCCCCAGCAATAGCGAGAATGCCTTCTTTACGGATGCTGAATTCGAACAAAATATAGCGGCGATCGATAAGGCCTTCGAGCGTCTGTCGGTGATATGTTCGACGACAGATCAAGTCATTGTTATTCCCTCAAACGGCATCGGAACTGGCCGGGCTCAACTCGAAAGCCGGGCACCGCTTACGTTCGCTTATCTACAAAAGCGTCTGGGAGATCTTTCTTTATAGCCAGCCGATCTCGTTTCCCTTAACACACTTCTCCTGCACCTTGAGAGGGATTTTCAAGCCTGAATGAAAGTGCTTTTTATTCAGGGTTTTGAAAATGCGGCCCTTAAATACACGCGTTTTCGATTCGGCACGATGCCGATCAAGAGAGGAAGTTATGGCAGAAAGAATCAACATTGAACAGCTCAGAAAACACGCTCCGAATAACCCGATGCTGGCATTTATGCCAGTCAATATTGGCTCGCCGATGCAGGACTGGTGTGCCCATCTTTCATCGAATCCGATGCGCAGACGAGAGCTTGAAGAGTTCTCGATCTTAGGTGACGTGGTTGTCAGGATAGCCGACGAACTTGAGCCCGAACCTATGGACCAGGTGAGGATACTTTCACTTGAATACGCGATGAAAGTTCTGTCCGATGAGACGGATGCCAAAGAGTTCGTCCGATGCGTTAAGGCCATTGCAAGCCCGGATGCCGGGCAGTTTGAGTATGAGCAAATTGCCTCTTACTACTACGGCGAGATCCGACGTCGAGGCGTAAGTGAAGTCCTAAAAGAAATGGCCCTACTTGGTATGCAGTTAGAGGCCGTGACGGCTACTTTGCTGGATCGTGAGATCAGCTTCGAAGAGTCGCGAATGACCGAGCAGAAGCTCTGCGTCGCCGACCAGAGACGGGTTCAGGAAGCCGCGAAGAACCGCAAGCCGCTCCCGCCAAAATGTCCGAACTTCGACGATGAAATGCAGGCTGTTCTGAGACGCGTTGGCCGACAGAAAGTCAGCCGCATGATATTCGATGACTTTGCGGATTTCTATCTCGAAGATGGCAATAAATCCATCGAAGAACTTGATCGTGATTTCACTACGTACGAGCAACTTGAGCAGTTCGATGAGAACGGTTTGATCGGTATAACGATGAGTTCAAGTCAGCGTTCTGTGGTCGTCTTTGACCTCGATTGTGAGATCGATGCGAATTGTCTTCCGTATGAATCCAGAGCGCTTTCCGCACAGCTTCCGAGACTATTTGTCGGCCATTCATTAGGCGGAAATGCCGTTCAGGAAGGACGTCGAATGATCAACTGTGCATGTTGGTCGATGCCTTCGAGACATCCGTTCTCGGATCAGGAGTTCGAGGAATGGCTGGCACTTTCACTCGATCGAATCTATGACGGGAAAGCGATCCGTTCGGCACGCCGTATCTATTCGTTCGGCAAGGGAAGCAGCATCGAGATTCTCGTAGATCAGGAGATCAACCCGGACTTCGAAGAGATGCAATATGCGGCATCGGTGCTGCGTCTTTTGTGGCAGCGTCAATACTCCGATTTCCATCTGCGAAGCCTTCGCCACGACGCCTATCAGGAAACCTATCTTGCTATCCGTGGCACTACTGATACAGCCGATGTAGCCGATCTGAAAAAGAAAGCGTACGCGGATTTTAAGGATCAGAAGAGGCTTTCCCTCAAGGAGTTCACGGCTCTAAATACAGTCGCAAAATCTCAGGAGGTGAGGCTCAAGGGGACAGCTTTCAAGAGAGGCTGGACATTGGCTGCGAAAGATCGAAAAAGCAACCCACGGACAGCTTCGGTTCCTGAAGTTCGGACTCTATAACGACGCAGAGGCAAAGATGTTTAGGCGTCAAGAGAAACAGAAACTCTGGGATGCGGTAAGGGCAAGAGAAGCGGAACTGAGCGACAGCGTACTCGCCAGTCGCACGATCCAGAGGAGCCTCTTCGCGCAACCAATAACGCAAAGATCCCATGTCCACGTTGCGCCTTCGGCCTGAAAGTTGTTGAGAAGCATATAACGAAAGGAGCGGTGGCCAGCCCCGTAAGCAGTTCGCCTCAAATACTGGCTTAAAGTGGCCAACTGCCGTTCCATTCGGAGAAGAAATAAACCAATAAAGGAGCAAGAATAATCCATGTCAGCAAATATCTCGATACTCGGAAACACAGGCCGCGATGTGAGCCTGCGATATACAGAAAAGGGCACACCGGTCGCGAGCTTTCCAATCGCGTCGAACTCTTTCAAGAACAGTCCCGAAGGTCGTGTTCAAGTCACACATTGGTTCAACGTGGTCGCATTCGGAAAGACGGCTGAGACGCTCGCCGAGCACGTAAAGAAGGGCACGTCTCTGCTTGTTCACGGCAGGCTCTCCTTCAGCCCCTGGAGTACGGATAAGGGAGAACCCAGATCCGGCGCCGAGGTGTCGTTGTTCTCGTTTGAGTTCGTCGGTTCGAACCGTGCGAACGATCAGGATGAATCTGCATCGAGTGGCAGCAGCGACGAGCCTGATATCCCGGAATACACAGGCTCGCCTGCGCCTGAGACGCCTGTCGAAGAGCCGTTCGTCGATCAATTCTGAGATAGATTCTCTTCGCCAACTAGGGGCAAGGCCTCAGCGCTTTGCCCCCTTCTTCAGTTGAAAAAACAAGAGGTGGACAATGAGTGTAATAAGGTTACTTGAAAACAAAAGCAGTATCAGAAGTGCGGATGATTATACGCCTCTAGTGAGGATCTATGCCGATGCGTCATGCTTGAGAAATGGTGCGTTTCACGAGTCGGCGGGATGCGGTGCGGTGATGATTGATCACAATCGCCTGGAGATCAAATTGGTAGCCAAATATCTCGGACAGGTTACCAATCAGCAGGCTGAAATACTCGCGTGTACAAAGGCTTTGGAACAACTGCACCGCTCCTGCCGGGTCGAGATCGTATCAGATTCAAGATATGTGATCGACACGATGGCAGGTCGAATCAGAATGCGTACTAATCGTCTGTTCTGGACGCATCTCGTGAAAGCCTGTTACGGTCATCATATTTCCTGGCGCTGGGTTAAAAGGTCATTCCGGAGTAGCTTTTCAAGAAGTGGCAGACCGGCTGGCTCGCAGTTCGGCAAAAGTTTGCAGCGATCTGTCGGCAGAGGATCTGGAGGAACTGTCCGGCCATCTTTCAAATGGTACCGAACAGTTCGACATCCGTGATTTTGAGTCGGAGCTTGAGAAGGTTGTTTCCAGATACGGAATAGCCCATCAATCATTCGTTCCGGCTGCAAATTTGGACCGTATCGGAACCCTTCCATCAGCCTTTTCTGCCTAGAGTCTCCCTTCTAAGTCTTAATTTTAAGCCAGCTTTTGAATGCGGGATCGCGTTCGAAAAGGTGGTTTAGCGCGTACTCGACAACATCGTCATTCGTGATCTCGGTATTCATGTTGGCCGTCGCGAACTGAAGATACTGCTTGAGTTTCTCCTCAGTTGCTTCGAGTATTCTTGCATTCAATTTCACGTAAGTAAGGCGGTTGATCTGCAGAAGTGGCCGCTCGATATTCGATTTTGAAGAGGGGGTGATATTACGCTGTTCGTTCATTAAATTGGTCTCCTTTGCTTCGGTAGAATAACTGTCACAAGGAAGAGATCAATCGGCGTGCCGTAGCAGAAAGCAGTGGGAATTTAATAGAAAAGGTGGTGTGTAGGAGCACCACTTTTGGCGTAAAAAAGAGGAGCCTCCAGGTGCCTTGTAAAAAATGAAAATTACAGCTGCAGGTGTATGACAGGATAGACCAGAATCCAGCCATTGTAATTCGCGTAAACGTATTACTTACATTGATTTACGCCTTGTCACCGAAATTACAAACCGAAATTTAACCGAAAAACTCATTAAAGGCACGTGCTTTGCTCAGCTCCAATCTGTCCGAAAAATTACAAAAGGACGAAGTGGTGACAAAACGGCACAGCAAAAACCGGAAAAATGAGAAAGCGTGACAAAGAAAGAATTGCGAAGAATATTGATGTTAAGAATGAACTGAAACAGGGTCGTCCGATAAGCGTTCGGCCCTATGACGAAGATCATGGAAAACTTGAAGAGATCGCAGAGGAAACCGGAGAGAACAAGGCCGCGATAGTTCGTCGAATGATCCATTTCGCATTGAACGACAGACAGAAGCAATTCGCGGCAGGGCAGTGTCAAATGAAGCTCGATTGGCTTGTTAGTAAGGGGCGTGACAACGAGTCCATTAATCTCTCACTAAATGGCAACTTTGCCGAGACCCGAGATCGGGTTGAACGTCTGGAATCAGAACTAGAAACAGTATCCGAATTACTTCAAATTACGAGGTCTCTTGTTACCGAGATCTACTCAATGTCAAGCATGTCGATCTCATCCATGAATCTTGTCTTTACCAAGCTAATTGAGTTCGCGTCAACCGATACAAAAGATCGAAAAGATAGCGTCGTTATAGCTTCAACCGCAATGGCGGAACTGATCGATCACGCCGTAACAGATCTTAAGAAATGCCTTCTATTTCATGAGCATGTGGTCGACGATGACTTGAAAGAACGAAGCTATCTCGGTACCAAGGTGGCAGTCCTCAAACAGCGGATCGAATCCATGCCTAAGTTGCAGAAGCAGCAAACAGATCCGTCATGAGAATTATCGCAAGCGTCCAGTCAAAAAGAGGTAGTTCGCGCGGGCTTGTACACTATCTGGCTCACAGCAAAATAGACCCCGACAAAGAGCCAGAAAAAGGCCGTGAACTTTTCAACGCTTTCACCGACCAGTTGGACGTCCGGAACGCCAACAACTTTCTAAAGTCGAACTGCGGAAAAGGACGGCCATCCAACGACGAACTCCATCATTTGGTGCTTTCATTCAGGCCGGAAGATTTTCATGATCTTGGCTCTACTGATGAGGTGCGAAAGCGACGACTAAAGGCCGTTGCCCGATTCGCGATGAGTCAGCTTGAAAAGAGTCTCAGTAGCGAAAGACTCGCGTGGGCCGGAGCGGTTCATCTCAATACGGCAAACCCACACGTTCATATTGCAATTCAAAAGCGCTATTTCGCCAAAGACCTTCGAGCCCGATCACTAAATAAAATTCCGCGAGAGGCACTTCCACACTTTGAGTCAATCAATGGAGAAAAGCAGATCGTCGAGGGGATCTTTATCGAATCCGCTCAAACGAACCTGGAGGAATTGATCGCTGAACGCGGTCCGTCACAGAGACATGCCAAAGACCAAAATAAATCGAGAACGCACGAAAAGACCAACGTCGAGAATAAGAGGGGAAACTTTGACGAACGAGAGACACTGCGACTTGGGATTCTGGCGGAATACCAACTCAAATTTAAGGAGGAAAGAATTGCCTTCATCGTGGAGCATCGTCAGAACCTGAGATTTCCGGTTTCCGATCCGAAAACTGGGGTGAAACACAAGGTTTCGATAAAGGAACTGGAGTCGGCGAGTACTGGACTCAGTGACTTAGATAATACTGCTGAGGCTCGGCAGATTCGGGCGATAACGCACAGCATCTTGGCAAAGGAGGAGTCGGAATTCTTTCAGCTAAAGGAAGACTCGGCCCAAGTTAGAAAGGAAGCTGCGCAGATAAGAAAAGTCCATAAGAAAAGCGGAACCAAATTGCCGTCACCTAGTTTCACCAAAAAAGAGCTGGACGATCTACAAAATCAGTGTCTTGCGAACTCGAAAGTTCGGGAATACGGGTTCCTGGAACAGATCCGTCTCGACCTCGAGACCAGAAACGAAATTCAACCAAGAGATAAGGAGGATCTTGAACGCCTTGCCGCTCAAAAAAATCTCTCCGAACTGAGATCGCAGCATCGGCAAAGGAAGCTGATGGACTTCCGCGACAATGCCTATTACCGGAGAGTTTCCGTGGGAAAAGAACGGATCTCATTGGCCATGATCGACCATGAATCAAAGGCTAAAGACTACACGAATGGGTCGGTTATTCAGAGCATTCGCGTCGCGATCCAATCTTTGACGAATAGAGAAAGCCGCCGGTATACCAAATCAGACCAAAGCCTGGTGACAGAAGCTGTGAATAGCAGTTTGAACGATCAATCAATGAGTCTACAAAAAGACTCTCAAAGGTGCCGGAAGGTGGTTGGAGTTCTGAACGACGTCCTAAACCGAAACAACACCATGAAAAGGGAAATTGAGCCAAAGTTTTCGGCGGACGATATGCTTGAAATCGATATTCTCGCTAGAAGACTTAGACTGCCAAAAGAGTACCTGGCGAATTGGAGCCTGCAAAAGCAGTTGATCGGGAAATTTGAAGGGCAGCAACTAAATTCAGGTGCGACGTCTAAGGAAACGATTTGGGGTCACGATACAGACCTCGCCGCTGGGCGGACGATCGCCCGAGAGATCCTATGCAATATCGAGTTGAACAAAGCGAAAGAAGACCTCGCATCCTATCGAAAAACGAAGCGATTTCACAAATTCGCAATCGAGGACAAAACGAACGGGTCAATCAGTTATCTGAGTCTGAACGATGCTGATCTACCGCGAAAAGGATCGATCCTTGATCACGGACTAAATTTGTTGTTAGAGAGCAGGGATCACAGATTGTTGAGGCACGAACTCGAAGGACGAGTAAAGGTGCGTGAGGCCGATCTAAAGGCCAGTCTCGCTGCAGCAAAAGAACTTGTGATTGAAACTGGCAGGGAAGCCGCAACATTCAAGCAAAACTCCTGGTGGCAAAGTTCTGGGGAGCCTGATTACCAACCAATTTTTAGGGATAAAGAAGTAGCCGAGATTGAGAAGAGGATCGCAGCCAGACCCGACAGTAAGGAGGCATCCAGATTAAAACTGGCTCTCGAACGCTCTGTTAGCCACAATTCGAGTACCTACGACCAGATTCTTCACATCGCTATATTACCGGATCGCAACCCTGAAGCGGTTCAGAATCATACCTCTGATGTCCAAGAAAGAGAACAAAGAAGAGTCATTCGGCACAAACCAGATAAGCGAGAAATCAGCCTAGAAATGGAACGATAATTCGCGTCCATGTCTTATAGCTTAGGCACATTATTTGCCCTTTCATAGCTCGGTAAGTTCGAGAAGAGGATGGGGCAAGTCATGAAATTTGATCTGAGCAATAAGGTAATAGCTCGCCTAAGCAACAATGAATCACAATCGCCAAACAGAAGTTTGGATCTGGGGAATATTATTACTCCAGAATTGAGTCTTCTTTCGCCCAATCGGAACGAAATTGCACCACGCGGTAACGGTCGCGATGCCGCCCTTATTGCTTACTCCGAACGACTTCGAAGTAGTTACAAACAAAACGAAGGTGGACTTAGGGACGGCATGGTCCTGCTTGGCGAAGCATTCAGGAATGGCCAACCAATCTCGATCACATGTTTTTGTCGAGCGGGGCAGACGTGCCACGCGGATGTCGTTAAGCTCGCGATCGAAAAGGTTGCAAAGGCAATTGACGCAAGAGAACTGAACCATGCCGCACGATCCCCTATTGTTCAAGACGTAAACTCTCGCCCATCAAATCCACGAACAGAAAGAGCGATCAACGAGATACTTTCGGTTAGCAAATCAGACCTTCTACTATCCAAACTGGACGACACCAATGGTCGTAACAGGAGCGAGCATGCTTCATACCTCAACGGCACATCACAATTTCTTCGGGATGCATACGAGCGCGGCGGAACCGTTCAAAACGGTGTACTGGTAATTCCGAAGGAATCTCACGAACTAAAGTTACCGCTCCAACTAGCAAGCCTCAGCTATGGCGTAAGTCGGCTTGAACAACTGGTCGGATCAGAAAAAACACGCGAAGTCGCTCCCAAAATCTTGGAATATGGGAAGGCCATCGCGGGAAGTAATTCCGATCGTGAAACGGAGGCGAAGGTCTTTCGTTGGATCTACGACGCGTTAGATGGAAAACAGGAACTGCTAGGTGAGGTTAGAGAAGAGGGAAGATCGGAATCAACCAGAGAACGGTTCGACAGGACGCTAGCGGAAATTAAGAAGGTGGCCGACGAGATGGAAAGATTAGAACCATCTGACCGTTCGATCCAATACGAGCAGTTTGTCGAATCGAATTCGCAGAACACTAGACATTCTTTAGGCGAAGAGCTAGAAGAAATAGCTGAATCCGCTGAATATCTATTGACCGAACGGGATCCTGAACGCGGTCAGACAACACTTGGTTTCGAGCGAATTAAACTTGAAAGCACGCAGATGACCCTTCTTGCATCCGAGATGTCGGCCGACGAACTGAAACATTGGTCTCAGGTTAAATTTCCAGCCCTGGACGAGGCCTTGGAGAACGGGATTCCACCCTCCACAATCCTGAAGCTGTTTAAGGCAAAATCTGATAAAGCGATTGAGAATGTTGTGAAAGGAAAGGAGCTAAATTACGAGGACCTCCGTTTCGCGTCTGCATATCTTGAACACCAACTCAAACAACCTGAAACGAGGCTTCGACATTTCAATGAGCGGTATCGAGACTACGCTCAAATCTTAGACCGCTGTCAAACGCGAGAAGAAGTGATTCAAGCGTCGTCAAAGATCAGGATTGACAATGCTTCAGCTGGTCTTAATCAACGGAATGGCCAAGATCGAGATCCTAGGAATTCACCTGCCTTAACGACCAATGAGATGCAAATGCTGTTTACCGAGCAATCGCCTCGACACTTCACGTCAGAAATGACCGTAGCGAAACTCAGCTATGCAGGTGATGGCGCCGCCACAAAAGCGCGAACTGAGGCTTTGAAAAGAGGTGAGATCGCTCCAAGCCCAGAGGCCCAGCAATTGGTTAATAGTCTGGAATCTCGAATGGGAAGAACGTATCTTGACGAATCCCTGTCCGCGACAAAACACTTTCTCCAAAGTCTCAAGACGCCGGATGCGAAGCTTCGGTACAAGAACAGCTTCGATCACAGTGACCTTTACCGAAAGCTGCCTCCCGCAGAAAGAGATTTCGTTTATCAGCGAGCGACGGAGCAGAAGCATCATCTAGAGGCGACAGTTCGAAACCTTTCGGAACAAAGGGGAGCGCGAGCCGAGATTGTAGTGGAAAAACTGCAAGACGTCATGAAAGCAGAACTGCTGGCGTTGTCGCTTTCAAACGCCGATCCAAGACTAGTCAAGGATCGTGCTTCTGTGATCCTTAACGAATACTTGGGCGAAAGAGGAAATATTTCAGTTGGCGTGGAAACCGGACAATTGTCTCAAGAGCTGAGCGAAATTGTGCAGGGCCGAAACACTAGAAAGTTGCAACACGAAAGAACCTACGCGGGGGCGAAAATTCCGCACGGTTTCGATCAAAATGGTAGCCGCGGGGAGATATTGCTTGAGCAGACGAGATAATGCCACTGATTAACATTTCCCTTGCTTTCAATGATGGGTCGTCCAATCACGAGGGAACCGTTTTTTCATCCAGTTTATCTTTGCCCCACTCTAACTCCCTTGAGTAATTCATAGCATCAAGCCTTTCAAATCTCAGGTTCTTGTTGGTGCAGATCGATAAAAAGCTTCGGCCGAACTGTAATGATAGATCAATCCGTTACTATCGCGGGTAGGATTGTAGATGCGACTCGTTTTAAGATTCATCTGTAATGGATCGCTCTGGGATCAAAGATAGGGATCTCGTCTTAGTTCTACAACAAGCGACGGCAAACGACGGCAAGGTTGTCGTTGCACTAATTGACGATAAATCCTCGACAAAGGAATTTCGCCGCACGGCGTCGGCAATCGTCCTTACCCCGCGATCAAGCTCACCCGCATCACCCTTTAGTCGTTACCCGGTAGCAATCTTAACCGCAACCTGATAACTGCCATTTGCGGTCCGCTCATAGGCCACGATTTGTCCCAGCGCATTCAGTTTTTGGCCAAGAAACAAACAAAACCCCGCCGGAGCAAAAAGTATAAGGTGGGTGTTTTTCGCGCGGTACAATTCCCGAAACTCTCTAATTATCTTTTTCGCATCGTTTGCCAGTGCGACGGCATCTCCTGCGTTTCGGATTGCGGAACTTCCCGTTCCCGTTGCGGGCTCAGCGTAGATCAGAGCCGAGAATGTATCACCACGCTCCTTAAAATAGTTTTCTGCATCATGCATACCACTACCAGAAATCGATAACGCTATTAAAATATCGTCCCCTTCTTCGTTATCGGCGTGTCGAGTTCGATCAAAAACAAGGCCAGTGGGGGGCGAATCGGATCGCCAAAGGTTGATTTCGCTGTCCGTTGGCTGTTCGGCCCGGAATGCAAAACCGGCAACTTCGGGAAATGCGGCACCGACGGCAAGCACGGTCGTGAGGGGCAACTTTCCGCGAAAATCGATGTAATGCCCATCTTCCATCTGCTGAAAAATCTTCCGTGCTTCTATCAGCTGAGGCAGAAGTTTCTGTTGCCAGTCAGACTGATCAGGGACGCGCCTCGTATCACGGTCGATGTACTCGGTCCAATCAAGCTCGACCGTAGGCGACCCATCAAATTTGCGTTTTACCCAGCCGTGAATCTCAAGTTGGGCTTTTGGATTATCTTTGGCCTCGGCCCACAGACCGTTTTCGGTGACAAGTTCGATTAGCGATTCGCGAGTGATCTTTTTCTTTGCCCCCCCTTCCTTAATTACGTTGCGTATCGCGGCCAGGGCTAGGGCTCGCGCTTTTGGACCGCTCATTAACCCGTTGTTAGACATTCGTTCATCGACTATCTCTTCCAGATCGCGCGTGCCTACAAAACCAAGACGAAGTCTTAGATCGCGGCAGAATTCCGCCATCTCCTCATCTGTGGAGTTCACGTGTTTCTGCCACAAACTACGAGCCTTGCCAGGTTTCGACCGCTTGCTGCAACTATGAAAAAGGTCAATGAAACCGTGGTTTTCGTGTATGAACTTGCCAAAGTCTATTGCGGCAGGCCAATTGCTTACCAGCCAAATTTCCGTTGGACCGTCTTTCTGAAGCAACTTCCAGCTTTGGAACAGTTTTTGAATCAGCGAAGTCGTGCTTGGTTTCTTTACCGTTGCTAAGAGTTCGAAGTTGTATTGAGCGGCGGCCGACACGTGCCATTTCACCTGGATGTATTGCGACGGGATCATCCGCCCTGATTTAGGATGCAACGTCACATCGTCCGCCGCACCCGCTTTCGGATGCTCGACGTAGGCGTATTCATAATCGCTACCTTCGGAAAGTAGCTTTAACAACAAATACCAGCTATATAAATGCTGGTAGTCGTCTCCACCGATCCGTGCTCCGCTTTGTTCGCCCATAATAAAATCTTTAGATCATGAAAGTGGAAATTGCTTTCCAAAAAGTGCTCGCCAGGTTTTCAGGGCCTCTCCATTTCGACCTTCGCGTTCTTGCCTGATCGCCAAGGCAGCTCGCTGCTCGCTGTCAAGTAACACGCGTCGTGCTTCCGCACACATTTGAGGCGTCATCCGATCGCTCACATCTGGTCCGAGGCCCGCAGGGTCCGGCCATGTTTCAGATATTCTGTCAGCAAGAGTGTGAAAAAAGGCCTGAATCTCCCTCGAATAAGTGCCGCCGAATGGCGGGAACAAAACTTCTAGGGCCATTACCTCGATCAGGAAAGACGGCTTTATTGGCTTACCCATTTCGCGATTCCAGGATTTCATCATCCGGACCAATCCCTTCCACTCTCGGTTGTAGGCCTGCTGTGCCTGGACGGCACGTTCAGCATGGATCTCGGGGTCCGTTTTTGTCCATCCGGACGTTGTCGCGGTGTCCGGAATTTCATAATGTTCGACCTCGTCAAAAGCCGGCACCACGTCAAAACTCATCACCTTATCATCCGTTCCGCCTTCTTCATCTACCCGGATTCCAAAATCAACGCAAACCGACCGCCTTTGCTGAGTTACATTTCCCGCACCGTATTCCTTTGCAAGCTCTTTTTCGACATCTGCGAGCAATACCGAAGGGCTTTCCTTGCGGTAATGCCGTTCACTGTCTCCCAGCACGCAAAAAATATCTACGTCTTTCAACGGCTTGGTTTTAGTGTGTCGGGCGTATGAGCCCGTAAGGAAATCGCGATCAATCGAAAACGCATCCTTCATTACGCGGCGAATATCCTTTTGTCGTCTCGAAGCGTCGTTTTGTTCGCGGTCGTTGAGTTCCAACCTGCTTCGAAATTTCTTAAATGCCTCTTGAACTGTGATCATATTATTTCTTTCTCCAATACCCAGCCCCCGCAGACAGACCTCCGCCATTGATCGTTGTGCCTATGCCCTGCCTCACAAAACCATCTGTGGACCGCAGCGACGTACCAGACCAGCCGCTCACGTAGCGGCGACCCGGTGTCGTGGTCGTTACAACCCGGTAACTACAATTGGCCGGATCAAGATTTTGTTTCCTGATATGGTATTTGATGTCATCCGGATCCTGCCAAAAGGAGCCGTCACCGGAAGAATAGTTGTAGAAAATATCAAAATCCCACCGACCGACCAGCTTATCCGTGGTCGCGTGGTAGACCTCAAGGTGAACGACCTCAAGGTGTTCGTCATTCAACCAGGTCAGAATACCGCGCTCAAGCACTTCCCAGTCGTCACCGAGCTTATCCGGATCGAGCCCGCTTAAGCGGACGATCTCTTTTACCGATCCAAGAAGCTTGTCGGTCACATACGTTACGGAATGTGAATGTGTATTTACGGCTACCTGCGTACTCATGAGTTCAAAAATCCCTCCACGTTAACCTCGACCTGGTTCAAAAACGCAGCCCGATCGTCGGTTACACCGCCGTCGCCATCCATGTCGCGGGCCGTGATCCGGCTCGACTTTTTCTTAAGGCTGGCCGCCACCCAGTCCAGATCCTCTTCCCTACACGGAAGCGACATTTTCCAATCGCCCTCGGTTGCATCGAAACTAAGAGCGTTTTCATTGACATTGGTCCCGTCGATCGCGTCCTCAACGTAGACACAGTAAACGCGCACCTGCGGACCGCTGTCGGTTACAACGGCCGGAGCACCCTTAAAACACTCATCAGCTATAAGCGAACAAGCAATCCCGGTAACGGCTACTAACTCAGCACGTCCACTACTATCCGGCTTCGATAAAAGCTCGGTGATGAATCGCCACGCCTCGGACGCAGTTCTTACGGGTGAGGCAGCAACTCTTCTCGCGATTGTTGACATAATTAAGCTCCTTTCCCTTTCGCGGCGAGTCCTCCGTCCCGGTCGAGTTTCGCGGCGCGTAGTATGTCAGCTGCGGTTAACTTACTCGGATCCACGGCCGTCTCACGTCTAAACGAACAAGCTGTAGCCACCAATTTACGCAGCTGCCGGCCGTCAATGCCGTCGGTTGCAACTACTAATCTTGCAAAATCGGGATCATGCAGTATTTGTTTTACCGAAGGGTATTTTCTGGCGAGTCCCGTGATCGTGTCTTCTAATATCGATTTACGGGCGTCGGCATTTGGCATCGGAATTTGAAGCACAAGATCAGATCTGGAGATGAAAGCCTCATCGACCGCTCCTTCAAAGTTGCTGGTAGCTATAAAGAGCAGATTGTCATATCGGTCGGCAAGATGATCGAGTTGGGCGAGAACGGCGTCGGTGGCACGATGTACGTCAATGGGATTTGCGTCCATACTGAGCTTCTTTCGGTCAGTTGCGAGAGTTTCGACCTCGTCCAACAGAACGATTACCGGACCCTGTTCGGCATATTCCGAGATAGTCGACCCCAGCAGTTCGGTTACAGCCCGCTGTGTCTTACCCATGGCCGAACTCGTCAACCCGTGCGGTTCAACTTCGAGAAAAGTCGGGCCGGAACTCAAATGCTTTGCAACCTGGGAAGCTAGTCCGCGGGCCAGCGAGCTCTTGCCTGTTCCCGGCTGTCCGACGAGCAAAATCACGCCGTGCATCGGAATCACCTCTCTCCCGACGTTTTTACGAATTGTAAAATTTAATATCGCCTGGCAAAGCAGGCGGTCTTTTAACTCTTTATCAAGAATGATTGAATCCCAGACGCGATCGAAAGATGCGTCCGGAAGTTTTCGCTCGTCTAAAATCCCCGGGGCCAAATCGCTAGCGTATTTTCCTGAAGTTGTTATTTTATTCATAATTTGTTGACGCTCAGAACCGTTATGCTGTATCCTGTTAAAGGATAAATTAATACTACAGTAGAGAGTACATCACGTCAACGCATAAAGGAAGTTAACTTCCTGTTACAGGATACCATGAGCGACTTGTACGAAAATATCGGCCAGCGAATAAAAGAGCTGCGCGGGAAGTACGGCGGTAAAGGTCTTAGCCAGGAAGATCTTGCTAAAGAAATGAAAACCACCGCCAACACGATTTCTCGCTGGGAGAGTGCAATCTATAAACCATCTGCTATGGACCTGCACAAATTAGCTAAGTTCTTCGGTGTTAACATCTCCGTATTTTTTCCTGCGATGGAAACTACACGGCTGGCGGCCCTTATGAGTGCACTTGGTGAACTCGGTCAAAAAGACATTGATGAACTCACCGAGTATGCCCAGTTTCGAAAAGCTCGTCAGGCACTAAAATCAGCAAAAAGAAAAAAATAAACATGGCTACTGGTAATTCCCCCTACTATCAGCAGATGAAGCTGCTTGCTCAGGAAAAACGCGAGCAATACAACATCGAAACCAGCAAGATCAATCTGAATGTCGTTAGGCGGATCTACAAAGCCGAGGGGGTAACGATCGACTACTGGGATGTTAAAGGGAATAAGATAAAGGCCTGTTATTTCGCGGACGGCGAACCATCGGTCGCTGTAAAACGCAGCCTCCCTCGCGAGCCAAAGCTTTTCGCTCTAATGCATGAGCTTAAGCATCATTACGTAGATCACGAAAGTATTCTCGAAGGCCGCTATGAATGTGGCCAGTACAATGAAAATGAGGTCGTCGAGATCGGAGCCGAGGTCTTTGCCGCAGCGTTTATTTATCCTGACACCGAAATGCTCGCGCATATAGCCGACCTAGGCATCACCAAGGATTCCTTTACGCCGGAAACCATTGTTAGGTTCAAGCGCTCATGTGGAGCGGTGGTCAGCTACGCGTTTCTCGTAAAGCGTTTTGAGAGATTCGGCTATATTGAAAAAGGCGAATATAGAAGGATTCAATTCCAAAAGCTCGAGGAGCAAATATTCGGATTACCTGTATATAAGCGACCGAGCTATCAGAAAAATCGGAAGCGTGTGTCCAAGAATCCCTAATCTTCATCTTCAATCGCGACTGTTCAACGTACGAATCTATTGCGGCCCGCGATTCGACATGTTCAATTGGGTCCGTGGGGAGCGTACGCAGGTAAGACTCGAACTTACAACCCGTCGGGTAGCAACGGAACGCATTCTGAAATGATTCCCCTAATGTTCTCACTTGGATTTCGACTCCCTTGGGGCATTCGGTTGCTCGACAAGACCCAACATGTTTAGTTTGTTTGAGGAAGGGGCCTGCGACAGTTTCTCAATATCCGGAATTAGCAATGCCGGGCCTTTCCACGCTCGATCCGAACTAGGAGTTCCGACGAGAAAGACTGTGGATACTTCATCGCGTACTTTGCCAATTGGTATGGCCCACAGAGTAAATCGATGGGGATTGATCTTTGAATACAGGTAGAAGTAATTTCGGTGGATCATCTAACGGCCATGCGACACGTAATTTCTTTCCTTCTTCTCCCAGACTACACCTTCGAGTTCTTCTAACTTTTCAGGGAATGATCCCCGCTTCTGATGAAATTTTAGTAGATCTATATTCATTACTTTAGTCGCATCAAAGGGAATTTCAGCACGTCGCTCTCGTTCCTCGGACCAAATGGAATAGATTTACACGCCCACCAGCATCAATAACGCGAGCGGCGCCAGAATGAGTGATATCTTGAGTCTATTTAGCATGGATCTAAATTTGCGAAAGTTGACTGACGTGAGCGGCAGTCGTCATGAATCGAACATCCTCAGGAAGGCAGTGCAGGGCATTCTTAGTCAAATCGGAGTTCTCGGCGAATTCAATATCGAGTGCGAAACCAGAGTAGGTTTCGCTCTTTGACGAACTAACTAACCCGGCAATTTTTTCACTGGATAAAACTCTGTCAACACCGATCCTAATCCGATGCCTCGAGAAAACGTCTTTATGACTTCAGGAACGATCGTGATTGCCCCCACGTAGAATGTCGAAGTAGTAGTTCACCGTGGGCGTGTTCTGATATTGCGAAAGACTTGGAGGAGGATCAGGCATCGCTTACGAACGCTGCATGACGCGATTCAAACGGTCATACGCATAGCTCGTCGTGATGCTCCTCGCATCGACCTTTGTTGCGAGAGAACGCGACCATCGACCGTATTCTTTTGTTGGAAGAATCGCGGTGGCTGCCCCTCTTTTTTATTTGCATTATTCCACCGCCGCCCCGCCGCCGCTCCGTAAAACCTACGGTTCGAGAGTAAGGGGTAGGCAAGCCATTAAAGTCTCGATTAGCTGGATCGATGTTGCCGAGCCGGTAGAGACGTCAACGCAAAAGCACGCACGGATTTCTCTACTTTCCGTGCGTGCTTTTGCGTTGACCATTGAGGAATTATGCTATTGATCTACTCTCAGTCAGCAATTTTCCAAATACATATTGATAAGGAGTACAAAAGAATGGAGCTATTTACCCAGAACTTCGGAGCTCGATTACCGAACAAAATTCTTAAATGACCCTTGTTTTATCCAGGGTCTGATATATCGCTATAAAATAATTTTCCGTCGGCTAAGAGATAGAGCTTTTTGCCTCTAAATGTCATGTCGAAAATCACCGCGAGGCTTAAACTCAATCTTCTTCCATTTCGGATCATCACGGTTGCGTATGACGATTATCTCGTTAGGGCCGAAAGCGGCGATCGAAGAACCATAGGTGATCCGCTGAAGCGCTTTATCTACGCCGCTGGATTCTTTGGTCCAAGTTTTTCCGCTATCTTCCGTACGAAGGATCAGCCCTTCTCCACCGACGATAAACCCGACTGATTCATTCATCATTTTCATGTTCGTGACCTTGAATTGTGCGTCATCAGGAATGTTGGAGTAGTCGACCCAGTTGCCGCCGTTGTCCATCGAACGTAAAAGCTTTCCTCCGCTTAATAGCATCCATCCATTTCTGCCAACAAAATCGACGGCGGCGATCCCGCCATCCTCCCATTTTCCCTGCCATAAAATCTCGAATCGGGATTCCTTTTCTTTAGAACCCAAAAGAGCCGGCCCAGGTCTTAAGAAGGACGGAAACACCGACCGGTCAGAAGTAGTGGTCATTCGGGTAGGTCCCCATAAAGTGGTTCTTGGGAATTTGTTGTCAGGGTAAATAAAGTCGGTCAATGTCAGATTCGAATACTCGCTTCCGACGGAGATATTCCACACTTGCGTCGTGTTCTCGCAGTTAGCATAAACCGCTATTGAGTCAGAAAGGACTTTCGCGTTCAACGGGAAACACAGATCGTCCAAATCAAATACCTTTGCGTCATCTGCTTTCCTGGTCAGACCGCCATCGACCGATCGAAAAGCATCTGTAATTCTGAATGATGTTTGATTTGTCAAACTCCCATCTTCACCGATTTCAACCATGCCTTTTTGACCGATTGCGACGATTCTGCCATCGGACGAAGCAAACGCAAATAGTTGAAACGAAGTAGGAATTTCGATCCACTTGAATTGATCCACTGGCGCGAAAGGCGGAGTTGTTGCGAGATTCGATGAAGTTGCTGCTTCCGGATGATCGAGCACCTGACATCCGGCAGAGCAAGCAACTAACAGAGCCATCGAACAAACTATCTTTACAAAATCAAATTTGAACATAATCTCCCCTTCGAAACGTAATTAACTTGTCAACTCAATTATTTGTTACAGACAATTCTCATAATATTCTCTGGCCACCCTATTTGCTTCGACAGAGTTTGCCGACGCACTCTTATGTTGCCAGTGAGGGTAATCCTTCCTTGCCATGGTACTTGCAGGTCGGCTAAAACCGTACTTCTCCAATATTTGTTTGACAGTTTTCCCCTTTCCCGGCCCTTGCGTCAGAACCTTAGGTAAGTATGTTGTGTCAATATCAAGTGCGGTTCCGCCGCCGTGATTGCTTGTTCCGGGGAACGCGGCCGCTAATATATTTCGGTAGGGTTTCGGCTTTCGGCGAGCTACAGCCGCCTCATTCTCCTGTTGTTTGTTCCAATAGTCTTGCTGGACCGAAAACGGACGGTAAGCTTCATTTATACCCAGCCAAATTCCGCCCATCGAAATTTCCGTCAGCAGAAATTAAGTCGTCGTACATAGTGGCCGCAACATAAGGATTGTTCGCCCCAGCTCCATCCCCGGTCCAATTGACTACCGAAAGTTTCTTGAGTATTGGTATGTCGCAAGGGCCAAATAGTGTTGGTGGCGCGGACACATTGGCAGTAGTTCCTGCTCCTGGAAGGGGCGGCGGAGCGGAAAGGGTTGCGGTTGCCGTGTCAAGTTGCCAAAAATAGGTCGGAGTTCCAAACGTCCCTGCATAGCTGTGGCCGCCGCCGAAAAGATTTCCTAAGATCCCCGTAAGAAAACTTCCCAGCCAGTTCGGAATGCTTGTACCGGTTCCACCGGAATGCCCGCCTAAAGTTGGAAAGGTAGTATAAATAGTCGAATATCGCGGTGGAGTCCCGTCCAAACCACTTGGATCAACTTTGTTGATCGGATCGTTAGTAACATAGGCATAAAGATTCAAGGTCTGAGGACTAAGTATCTTAACAGAACCCATCTTGATTGGATCGACAGTTGCGAACCGGCCCTGCTGCGAATCGTAGTACCTATTGTTAGCGTAATCCAATCCAGTCGAAGCACTTCGGTCGTAAGTCGTGAATCTACGATTTGTTGAGCCTGTAGATTCGCTGTCGAGCGAGGTTCCAAATGGCAATGTGTTCTGCTCAAACGAAGTTCCCGTACCCGGATCGGTGACTATCCGGGTTCCGAGTTGATCAGCGTGGTTAAACTGGACAGTTTCACCGCTTCCGTTTTTGGTTTGGGTCGCAAGCAAAGAGCCTCCGAGATAGATATAGTTCTTGACCCACGTCAAAACCTGTCCCGCACCTTCGGAGTATTCGCTTATGACCGATCCACCCTCTACGGCGTAATAGGTCAGATTTGTCGAGTTCTCATCGCCATCTTGTGAGACAACCCGCTCACGTCCAATCCCGTAGGTGTATGTCGCTATGGTCGTTCCGTTATCCGCCTTCACTTTTACCATGCGTCCGGCAGCGTCGTATTGGAATCGTAACGCCGAGCCGTCTTTTTGCATCGCGCTCCGGCCAGATCGTATTCAAAACCGGTGGTAGTTATCCGGTTTGAAGTCGCATCAAACGCAAGCGTTGCATGTCCGTCACGCGGGATTTCCTTATTCTGATTATTCGGAGCACTGCTTCGTCTTCGATACGCCGATGGCACAGCAATGTCGTTGCTCGTTCCATACTGTGACGAAGTAACCTGTCCGTTCGAACTTTGCGTTATGTACCAAACACCAGTCGAAGGCCGGTAAACTGCTATATCTTCTTTTCCGTCACCGTCGTAGTCAGCCGAAACCGGTATGTCCCCAAATTGGAGCCCGCCAAATGTAACGGCGTAATACTGCCACGTCGTACTCGGCAGAACATACCAAACACCGGTCGAGGGCCGCCAGACAGCCAGATCGGTTTTGTGATCGCCGTCATAGTCCGATGCCACCGGCACGTCGCCGGGAATACCCCACTGGAATTGGAGTACCTGATTGGTCGCACTCGTCAAAATATATACGTACCAAGTGCCGCCCGTTGGCCTCCATACAGTAATATCGGCGCTGCCATCCCCATCGTAATCACCGACGATTGGAACATCACCAAACTGCTGTCCCCCAAAAGTCACTACGTACCAACTGTTGTCAGAACTTCTTGTGATATACCATTCTCCGGACGAAGGGCGCCAAACGGCAACATCGGCTTTTCCATCACCGTCGTAATCAGCCGGAACGATCGCATCTCCTTTTTGACCGAAACTTCGCGTAAAGGTACTGCCGTCCGAACTCTTCTTGATAGTCCAAAGACCATTGTTCGGATTCCAAATTGCTATATCGGTTTTCCCGTCGCCATCGTAATCAGCCGGTGCGATCTGATTGCCACTTGCACCAAGTTGGGTTGAGCTGTTCTGTCCTGTCTGACTGTTTTTATAGTCCATGTTCCTACTGGAACCGAACTGACCGATCTATTCCAAGTCGAATAATCGGCTTTACTATCACCGTCAAAATCAAACGGCGTGCCCGGTGTAGTCAAATTCACACTGGTGGAAGTTTGCTCACTTTGTTTATTGGGATCTAACGGGCTTGGTTTTGATTCGTTTTCCGTTTCTCTATTAAGTATGCTCAGATCAGCTACTTTCTCTAACAATACATCTTTGGTCAGCAACGAGGATTTCGGAACAACATCGTCAATTATTTTGTCCCGTTCTTTTTTGTTGCTTGTTGCCTGATCTTGTACACGAAGAGCCTCAAAACCCAATGCTGTAACAGATAGTCTGTTTCCGAACCGATCATAAGTGTATCCCTGCGACCAGGTTTGATTTAGGCCACCCGTAACTTTTTTGAGTCGAGAGAGCTTGTCGTATTCATACAGCCGATCTTTATTCCGGTTAAGATTGTCAGTAATACCGGTTATCTGTCCACTTCCGCCTGTTGAACAAGAGCATTGCTGATATTGGTATGAAAGGTCCAGAAGAGTAGCACTTCCTCGCAAAACCTTTTGGTTCTGTAGGTTTCCGGACTGCAAATTGTAGTCGTACTGTTCTGTTATCTGGTTCGCTCCAGCTGGTCCGATTTTGACGGAAGTTACCTGATCGAGATTGTTGTAAACAAAACTCGATGCATAATTCACATTATCCACCTTTAAGCTGCTTCGTCGTCCCACTTGATCGAACGTGTGGTTAATATTCTTCCGGGGACTATTTCCCATTCCATACTGAGCCGGATAGTATTCGTCTGTGACTCGATTCAACGAGTCGTAAACGTAATTGGTCGCCATGGGAAAATCCGGACGACTTGCCAACGTCGTTTTCTTTTCCGTTATCCGGCCGAACAAGTCATAGAGGAAATTATTTGTTACCACCCTCTGCGGATTTCCTCCAACTGCAGTTTCAGTATATATGCCAGTGACCTGAGAAACGTTCCCGGTCGGTTGGTATTCAAACTTGACACTTGGACTTGGCAGAACATTCGCAGCCCCATTAGTTTCGTAGGTAACTGAGAACAAGCGGTTAAGCGGATCGATGATAAGTTCTGGGATTGCGGGATTTTGGTAGGAGTAGGTGGTTTTTACACCACGAGCGTCTGTCGATGTTTTTACGTTAGACATTTCATCGTAAGTAAACACATCAGACCATAGCCCGGTTTGAGCCCCCCACAAACGTGCCATTTACATCCAGACTGGAGTTTGTTTCCGCCATCTTTTGAGCGGTAATCCTCCCCATGGAATCGTATCGGAATTTGCGTTCTTGGACTCCCTGTTCAGTCCGAACTAACTGTCCCAACCTGTCAAAGGAATATTTGGTTAATAGGCCGTTTGTCGAAACGGAGCCGTCACCGTCAGGATTTGGCTCAACAACTTCAGCCACGTTACCATCAGCATCCGTTCGGTGCCATTTCTCGCGACCTGTCGGATCTTTTATGCGAAAAGTGTGGCCAAGACCTAGGGTTGCAACACTGGGACGCATCACTTCATCGTAATAATTATTCTTCTCGCTTCCGTCAGGACTCCTTGATTTCTCGACTCGGCCAATCGAATCATAAAAAATCTCTGACCAATAGACCCCGTGAGAGTTCTCGTTACTTTTGAACGGATTAGAAGTCCTTTTGGTTCGACCTTGGTCATCATATTCTGTTTCGACAACATCAAAGTCTCGGTTCCATCTTGGTTGGTTCGCGATAGGGATTCCTGACGATAAGGCAGACTCAAACCATTCACTCGGGTTATCTGTTTTCCGACCACCTCTCCGCCGCTCGAATAACCCGTTTGCGTGTACGCGCGATTCAAATCATCATAGTCTTCTACCGCGTAGGCCCCTGTTGGAGAAACACTTTTCTTCAATCTCCAATTCGATGAATCGTACTCGGACGACGCTGTTTTTTGGTTCGCATCCGTAACTGTTAGCGGAAGACCTGTATTATAATTGTACGTCGCACTTGTTGTAATTTGGGAGTTTGGAACGTTACCACTTCCTTGCATTACCATTTCGGGGTAGGCAAATCCCGTCGCGGACGCGTAAGTGGTAAATGTCATATCCATTCCTATTGCCGAGGGCTGTAGTTGACAACATTTCCGACCGAATCGTACGTACGACCATCAATATTTAGTCCGTCAAGGGTTGTATTTGTGACTACATTGTACTTTATTATGTTGGAAAGATTCCCACGTTCTGCCATGAACTCAGCCGGACACGGTGATCCCTGACAAAATGCCCCATAATTCTGGATTACATTATTAATTTTGAAAATTGGAGCCACGTCGTATCTTAGCTGCGTGTGGTCAATCCTATTGTTTGCGCCGTCAAACACATCCTCCGTGGTCTTCAGGTTAATTAAACGCGGTAGAGAGGCCCACTCGTTTTCCGTTAATGACCCGTCGTTTTTATCGGTGTATTGCGTTACGGTTTTTGCAGTGTTTCATTGTTAAATCCGACTTCATGCATTTCCAGAACACGGTTAAAGGGTCCGTAAACGTCGAATATGGATTTTTTCGTCAGAGCGACGTTATTTTCTATCTCGGAGTGCGTCACTGACATTGGAAGCGGCGTCGTTAAGTTATACGTCGCTGTATTGTTGTGAGCCGAGAACGAAAGCGTCCAGTCCCCAATCCACCTCATCGATTGATCGCAAGACATTGTCCCGATCCCGATACTCGGTCTTGTAGGTTATCCCGTCTTTCGCCTTTTCCGCCTCGCTGCTCGAATAAGTTTTGTTGAACGAATATTCGGTGGTTTTACCCGCCTGATACGGCAGCGTAATGGTTGTTGTCCTCGGATTTGCATCCCAATCGACGGCGTAGGTTGTGATGGCTGGAGATGAAGGGTTAGGCATCCCGTCCCAAGTCTCGGTAACAGTCGTGTATTCTGGAACGTCGGGTATAGATGCCGTTGTGTTCTCCGGATACGAATAGACGCGGCAACGCGAAACAATGGGACTTGGAGCGATACTTCCAGTCGAGGAATTAAAACTCATGCCTCTCTGCTCTTCAACCTTACGAATCATTCCGTAAGGAGAATACGAATCGGAATCTCCAAACCAATACCCCGTGTTTGTTGACGGATAGTAAATCGCAGATAATACTTTTATCGAGTTATTGTCATCTCGGACCTTGGGATTGAGGCCATCAAAATTGTACGCAAGAGTGTGATCCTTGTAATTAAGCCGGACGAATGTTCTTTCAGTGACTACGCTTGTATTGGGATCGGAAGGCCCGGTGCGGTTATACTTGTTAGATAATGTTTGCCGCCGATTTGGGTGTAGTTAAAAGTATAAATCCGTCCCAACGTATCCTTGATGTAATTGATAAACCTTCCGTCCTGAGGAGCATGGCAGAAAATGTTCATCACGTTGCCGTGCTTATCGACGACAGAAGTAGGAACCATTGTTATCGGGCTTCCCTCAGTTATACAGCCGCCCGTAGCATACCACGCTGTATATCCGATAGTTGATCCGTCGGGATATTTCAGATAAGTTGCATTAGCCGCGTTGTAGCAAGTCTGGCCATTAATCACGCTTCCGTTCAAAACGCTTCGGGCTTTTATAAACGAACCGTCATTGCTTTGCCCTTCGAAGATTTTTCTGTTCGACTCAATTTTGACGCTGCCCGCAAAGAACTTCTTAGAACCACTTCCGTCGAACTGAACGATACCTCCTCCGGCAAAATGAATCAGCTTTCCAAACCCAATTCCCCATCCCGGAGCAACTGGATCCTTGTCCATATCATAGGAAATGTCGCCACCCATTTTGGTCCAAACCCGCGAATTGTAGCGTAAGCTAAGATTCAAATCCAGCCCGGCTCGGCCCGGAACCGAGATAACCGGCGCCGCAATACTGAAGTTACTATTTTCTTTTGGTTTGCCTGGTGTTTCACCACGCTGGTTTCTCGGATGGCCAGCAAATACTATGTTATCCGGGTTCCAGTCTTCAAATGGAAGAAGGTTCTGTTGACTTGGAGAATTATCCTCTTTCTTGATTATAGTGCTTTCCGTTACTTGCTGTTCGACCACGTCGATTGTCCAGCCTTGGCTCTTACTCGCCTTCAACACGCAGGTTATATTGTCCGACACTCTTCAGAGTCAAAATCCCAATAGGCTCCGACTCGACCCTGCCTTCAGGAGTTTCAATCTCCCACATGAGCCTGACACCTGAAACCGGAATATCGTTAGCGTCATATGGAATCGCGTCAACCTGAACGAAAGATCCTGTAGATGCCGTTTCTGGGAAGGAGGCCCCGAATCGGACGACCTGAGAATCACGCGATTCCTAGGTTTCCTGTTGCTTCGTTTTAGCCGGGAACACGTAGTCGATTATCCTCTCGACAAGACCGCTAGTAGCACTATAGAACGCCAAATATTGGTAGCCACCACGAACGGCCCCTGAAAATTCCTTTGGTGCACTTGGAGTCGATAACGACAAGATACTAACGATCAACAGCGCGGACACCAACCGTCGATTGACCATCGAAGAGAACGCTTGTACCAAGCCTTTTAGGAGTTCCCGATGACCGCCCCCAACGACGAAAAAGCAGCGAAGCATCTACGGCCGATAGTTTCATTCACACAACAAGCAAGAAATTTCATAGATTTTTCCCCAATGCCGATAAATAGCGATAAGGTTAGCCCACTTATACCGTCAATTGTGAGCGTATAAACAACTTCAGGCGACCCGTCATGGACCCAGCCATGTCGTCAGCGGAACTCGTAAGTTCAATAATGTTGAGGGTTGCTCCAATCGTTCGAGATCGAGCGTCTCAACAATTCTGCGGTTTCTTAGTTTCTTCTTGGACATGGGCTCTCCAATAAGTATGTGTAAATGGAAAACTAATTGCGGCTTGGGAACAGGCGAAGGGATTTCTCTTGTGAGGAGTCTTTCGATTCGGGAGTTCAAAGCCAGCATTTGCAAATAACAAGTGCAATCAAGAAAGCCGGTTCCTTAGATAATGCCAGTGAGGCGGCTCAATCACAATGTTTCCGGCATTAAATACTACTGTTAAAGCAATGTCAAACCGAGGTTGAAAAAGTATCCTCATTCGAATCGCAGAGACGTCTGACCCAAGTAAATGCGCCAGTTGCCAATCATTCTTCTAACTTTCTGCATGAGAACCACCTCCACTCAGATCCAGGGGATCGGGTTCAGCATACGAGGTCTCGACTGTGGTGTTCGGCAGTCAGTAAGGCACCTCGGTGCAGAAGCGGCAATCGCGCTTTTTTTGCCCCAAGGCAATCAGCGTGTCGATATGCATTTGGAAGGCGAACTGTTGCATGGATGTTCCGTCTGTTACTGTGCTGTTTCGGAGAGGAAATTATTGGAGAAAAACAAAACGGGTAACGACATTCGATACCCGTAACGTGTTAAGTTAATTGGCTCCGCAGGTAAGACTCGAACTTACAACCCTTTGGTTAGCAGCGGAACGCATTCTGAAATGATTCCGCTAATGTTCTCACTTTGATTTCGACTCCTGTCGGGTATTCGGTTGCTCGACAAGACCCAACATAGATCAGGTCGTTTGACGAAGGGGCGGCGGACAGGTTCTCAATATCAGGAAATGGCAATGCCGGGCCTTTCCACGTTCTGTCCGGAAGTAGGAGTTCCGACCAGAAAGAGTGTCAGTGCTTCGTCACGCACCTTGCCAATTGGTACGGCCCACAGACTAAATCGATGGGGATCTATCTTTGAATACAGGTAGAAGTAATTTCTATGTATCATCGAGCGGCCTTGCGACACGTAATTTCTATCCTTTTTCTCCCAGACTACACCTTCGAGATCTTCTAGCTTTTCGGGGAATGATCCCCTTTCTGATGAAACTTTAGTAGATCTCTATTCATTACCCTAGTCGCATCAAAGGGTATTTCTGCACGTCGCTCTCGTTCCTCGGACCAAAGGAGTAAATGTACACGCCCAATGTAAACCTCCCGCGATTAGTACCAGCTTGGGGAATACACATTTCCGGTTTTGTGTTTTGTGAGATATTCGCTGGGAGGCATGCCTCCCAGAGCATCAAACGACCAAGTTCTCATTAACCCGAAAACTCCAGTTTAGACTGGTAACGATCTTGGGAGGTCTACACCGCGGGCGGTTGCGGTTGCGGTTCTAGATCAACTCCGATGTACAACGTCAGAACGGTTTCGCCTGTCGATGATCGAGTTCCTTGTCTGTCAACACCGATCCTAAATCGATGCCTCGAGAAACCGTCTTTGTAAAATCAGGTCCGCCCGGTCTATTGCAGGATTGAAAGAACTTTAACCAAATAACAAAAGGAGGCAGGTCTGTTCTATCGTCAAAAAGCACCCAACCAACTCGATCTCACACTTTCAACCGTGTGCCTGTCACACGTGCACTTGACACCAAAGGCAACTTCATCGATGACCCCGTCCTCGGAAGTTCACCATTGGCGAGTTCTGATACTGTGACGGACTAGGAGTAGAACTCGGCATCGCGTACGAACGCTCGTTAACCCTGTTCAAGCGATCATATGTATAGCTTGTCGTAATGCTTCTCGCGTCTACCTTGCTCGCGTGAGATTGCGGCTATTTATACCGTTCCTTTGCTGGAAGAATCGCGTTACCTGACCCTCGTATTTTCTCTGTCTAGTTCTCAAAATTTGTAAGAGGTTGAAATGCCTGTAATTTCTTTTGGGAGGAATCATTCGCCGTAACTGATCTTTGGTAGATTCGAATTCGTGCCCATTCAATCTCAACGCCATCAACCAATTCATCATATATTGGAACGAGCTTCCCGTATACCCTTAAACCGACAGTACCCTTTCTCGTCATCGATTAATAACTCTTCTTCGGAAAGTTTTCCATGACTAATAGCCTTATCTAAAGCCTCCTCCGGGCTGTCTGCTTCAATTAGAATTAGGTTCTCCCAAACCAAAAGCTGTTTGCAATTTCGTGTCATCCTTTTCAAAAACCAGGATTTCGTAAGAGATGTACCACTTAATTTGTATTGAGTTACTAAAGTTTCTCATATCGCTTGTCTTATTTTATGCTGTTTCTCTTTGCTCCGATTGCTTTAAGGGGCAGTATTAATCTTCTGTATTGAGCCCGCGTTCTCAGGATTGGCTTTTGCCGCTTTTAAATATTCTGCCTGAGCGGCTACACCGCCCCCAACCGCTGCCGCCGCCTTTGCATTCCATTCATTCTTAATATTCTGTTTACCTCCTTTTGCCATCTGCAAAATGGTTGGGGCAGCACAGGCGCAATTCGGATATCCAGCAGTGGAACTCGCTACTGCAGTCGCGACATTTGTTGCAGAATTCGGGGTCGATGGAAGTCGGGGAACATTTGGCGTCAACATATCAGGACCTCCATTCCATATCAGGAAGCCGATCGAACCCACGCTCAAAACTGCCGGCACCGTAATGGGATTACTGAGAATTCCACCTGCCGCGCCTGCCGCTAGAGAAAATTGGAAATTCAATAATTGGAGCGCCAGCAGGCTAAAATCAGTACCCCATCAGGCCCTGGCGTTCCCGCTAGAGAAAGACTACCGTCTGCGTTATGATACGCATAATTTCCAATCAAGTGCCTATTTGCCGCAATGAATGCGTCACTACCATGAAGCGAGGCAATCAATGAATATCCACCGTTTCCATCACGCCACCCATTTTATTATTTGGACCATGGGTCGCTTGACCTTCTGCACTATTATATACATCATCTTCGATCCATTCCGTAATTCCTCGCCGTCTTTCGTTACCCACTGTAAGCCGCTGGGATCAGTAATATTAACGGGATTGTTCAAGGAATATGAATAGGCATTCCAACTCTGCGGTTCAATATCTAGGGCACCAGCATTTTCAAAGTCAATCGAACTAAACCTTCCAAGCCTGTTCGCATACATCCGTAACCATCGCAAAAATCGAGATCTGTTTCTCCGTCAATTTCGTACCCTGTGAATTGCTTCCTTATAGTGTCATCCGCGTATCCGAGGACGGAAGTGCGCTGCGACGTGGCAATCTCTTCGCCGAAAGGATGGTAGTCGTGACGGGAAGCGACTGCTCCCGTAACGTCGGTGTTGATCCAGGTGGTCGGAGTTAGATACGTACTTCCTTTGCCGTTGAAGCATCGGCGACGATCGTCAGTATTCTGCGATTTGCTTTCCGGCGGCGTCGTAGACGAAGATCGTGGTTTCTCCTGTGCCCGGAAGCGTACTCTCTTGACGCGTTTATTGTCGCCATCGTAAAAAGTACTCTCCAACCCAGTTCCGCTGCTTGTCGAAGCTTTTACTTGTTTGTTTTCGCCGTCGTAGACGAATATCTGGCCGTTTGCGTCGGTTGGGGTGTTTCCAGCGGCGTCGTAGGTGTAGTCTTGGCTGAATTCATCCGGTTGTTGCTGCTGCTGCTGATGCCCGGATTTAGCTGCTTTCGAGCGTCGCACAGTTCCGTATTGAGCGTATTATCGAATCCGCAAATGACGTATTAGGACTCGACAAAGTTCCGATTGCCATAACGGTCGAAATCTAAAATCCCGCCGCCAGGTCTGAGGTTGTTGTACGTCCTGTTCGCGCTACCTAGCCGATTTAACGAATCGTGGTGCAAGTCTGCACAAATGGATGAGTGCCCTGGCTTAGCCGATAGTCTGCGTCAACACATTCCCATTATTCGCCGTCGTCCCGTAAGTGAAATCAAGGTCTAACTTGTCCGTCCCACTGAACTGTCCTTAAAGGATTCGTGTTTGGCTGTTTTCTCGAGTTGAACTGCGTCGATTCGAACTTTCCATTGCCGAGTTTCAGAAGGTCCAACCCATTGCTTGCCTTGAAAGCTAGCTAAAAGCCAATCAAAGAAATGCGATACCCCAACGCATCTAGGCTACTTTTATTCAGCTTCTCGTTCCTCACATTTGTCTGGCGGTGAATGAACTCTTCGTAAAATTGGATGTCCATTAACAACCAAAAGATCGTTCTTCAAATATGCGTGCATGAATCCCCTTTAGTCGCTCTTACGCTTCCATTTCCGTAAGAGATAAAGTTACGCACCCAAATACTATAACCCAACCTTTGAATTTGATCTCGGCGTGACAGCCTTTCGAGAATCAAAGGCGTCTGCATGTAGCCGTCGATTGTTTCCTGGCCAGTTAATGAATTTTTCTTTGCCAAGCGGTTCGTATAATATCTTTATATAACTCTTCCCATTTTCGCTTCTTGTTTAGGAGCGACGAACACCTCAATTTGAGTGCCCAA
Source organism: Chloracidobacterium sp. (assembly GCA_016720705.1). Lineage (NCBI taxonomy): Bacteria > Pseudomonadati > Acidobacteriota > Blastocatellia > Chloracidobacteriales > Chloracidobacteriaceae > Chloracidobacterium > Chloracidobacterium sp. Next base: position 853,731 of record JADKKB010000005.1, read on the forward strand.
GTTCATGTGAATCCTCAATGAATGGGAAGGACAAACTTGTCCCCGGTACTTGGCCAAAATATTGAGGTATTGACAAAAGTAGGCCTAACAAGGCAAACACGCTTGGTTTGT